>CAZQDW010000061.1:6799-8425 GCA_964592315.1 uncultured Candidatus Bathyarchaeia archaeon | reverse complement strand
ATTAATGGTATTATTTTGCTTGCTTTGAGTATTTCCATGAAGAGCGGTTTTCCATCCTCATCAAAGTGAACTATTATGTCACCTACTTCTTCAGCAAATGAAAGCTTGCCCTCCTCAGCAACTATGACCGTGAGAACATCCGCTTCCGCATCGTACTTGACCTTATATGCCATGCCGCTTCCGCCTCACTGGATAAAAGGTGATGACAAGTATAAAGTCTTTTCTTCTCTCGTAAACCACCCTCAAAGCATACTTAGCATCCATAGCCCCAGTGGCAAAATACTGAGCATTCCTCTTGTCCAAGCGAGTCGGATTACGAACCGTCTCTAGAACCGTCTCTTCATTCACTTCAAAGCCATAATGCTTTACAAGATCAAACTTTTCCCGAGCATGTTTCGTAAATCTGATCCTATGAGCTTGAGTCAAGGTGCATCTACTCAATTACGCTCAAAAGCCTATTACATTTAGATTTTCAGATGCTAAAAGATTTTGGATAGTTGTAATTTATTGCAGTGTGAGAGGAATGTAAGACCATGAAAGATACAGTGGTGCTCCGTTGTAGGATTAAGTCTTGGTTTGAATTCATGAATATCCGTTTGGTCTGATTCTTCTCTATCTCATCACTTACGGTTCTTTGGAAACTTGTGTTCTAGACGCACTATTTCGTATTGGTTTCCGTTTCTGGAAAATACGGCCTGTCAGTCTCTTAATTCGTCTCCTTTGAAGTAGTTGATGATCTTTTCAAACCGTTCCACTGTTTCTCTCGAACGTAAGGGTGAAAACATATCTATGATGGCTATGTGGCTAGCTCCAACCTTAGCCAGAGCTTCTATTTTCTCTGTACATTCTTTCTCATCTCCAATAGCCATACACCTGTGAACAAAATCATCTGGTATTTCCATGGCTAGCCTCTTCAGTTCCTCCTCATTTTTCTTCGAAAAAAGAGATTCTGATAATGTGGAAACGGAGGAGGCTCATAGCCGAGGCTCCTCAACGCAAGCCTTTCGTTCATGAGACTGGCTTTACCACTCTGAACAGCCCTCGTAAGCACGTTACCTGTATTCCGAGAGTTCTACCCATCTTCCTTCCTTAGATGAGGCGTACGCTGCTTCCATTATCCTCTGCGCTTCCAATCCGTCCTTAAAGTCAGGTGAGGGCTCCGTTCCTTTAGCTATCGCGTTCAGAAACGCGTGGAGACACGCCACGTGGTACCTTATCCATCCTATGGAGAATTTGGGCATCGGGATACCCGGCGGCTCCGGATACTTCTGGATCGTGTCGATCCTTTTGAAGCCTTTCATTCCGCCTATCGGCGTGTCAGGCTCTGTATTGTCGTAGAACTCCAACCAGTTCGGTTCCATAGAGTTGAACCTTAAAGCTCCCTTAAGCCCATGAATCTCCAATCGGAGTTCGTCATTCGTGCCAGTCGCCATCTTCGAGGCCTCTAGCGTGCCCACGGCTCCGTTCTGCATTTCCACATCGATTATGGCGAGATCGTCCGTCCGCTTATCCGGTGAAGTGAAGTTCTTCACGAGAGCTCTAACCCGTTTGAACTCGCCAGCCATGTACCTCGTCAAGTCAATAAGATGGGAACCCAGATCCACTAGGACTCCGCCTCCTACCTTC
>CAZQDW010000061.1:0-6789 GCA_964592315.1 uncultured Candidatus Bathyarchaeia archaeon | reverse complement strand
CTTCTCGTACTCGGCTTTCCAGCTATAGGCTGTTCTGGTCGGTTGGACCACGCAACTTGAATGAAGGTAGACGCCTCGGATCGAGAACATCTCCCCTACGGAGCCTTCATCGATCAACTGCTTGGCACGCATGATGGCGGGTATGAATCTGTACTGGAAGGTAACTTGATGTCTGACCCCAGAGTCCTTAGCAACTTCGTAAATCTCGTTAGCTTCCCTCAAGTTCAGGGCCAAAGGCTTCTCACAATAGACATGTTTGCCCGCTTTCAAAGCCGCGACTACAACATCTTTGTGGAGGTAATTGGGGAGAGAGCAGTCAATTATCTGAATGTCTTTACGCGACAGTAAGTCCTTGTAGTCAGTGGTGGCGAAGACGAATCCGCCTTGTTCTTTGGCTTTCTGAGCAGTCTCCATGCGGGAGGTGCACACGCCAACCAATCTGACCTTGAAAGGAAGATTGTCGTAGTAGAGGGACATATTCCTGTAACCGTAGGTATGGACTTTCCCTATGAAACCGTACCCTACCATGCCCACTCCATACTCTTCCATGGTGCGCCCTCTTAGTAGCCTAGCTCTTTCTCAACCTCTGTCAGGGCTTCCTCAAGTATGTCCATCGCACTGTCAGCCACGTGAGGCGGCATAATCAGCGGAGGCGACATCCTTAGGATATGTCCAGCCGGAATCCAAGCTAATCCTTTTTGGAAAGCTCTCTGGTAGACCAGTTTTCCCGCTTGCTCGAACGGTTCCTGTGAATCTTTGTCTTTTACCAGTTCTATCCCGAAGAGGCAGCCTTTTCCCCTCACGTCCCCTGCGATGGGATGGTCTTTTTTCATCTTCTCTAGCCTGCGCATGACCGTCTTTTCGATTCTATTCGCGTTGTCCAGCAACTTCTCTTCTTCAATCACTTTTATGGTTGCCAAAGCTGCTGCACAGGCTACGGGATTACCTCCGTAAGAGGATGAGGCGCTTATCTTCTCTAGGAAGTTTTTGTACTTCTCCCTCACAACCATGCCAGTCACTGGGAACCCGTTTCCCAAGCCTTTGCCAATCGTCATTATATCCGGGACCACATTGTAGTGCTCGCAGGCGAACCATGTTCCTGTTCTGCCCATGCCCGTGAGAATTTCATCCAGGAAAAGCATTACGTTCCTCTTGTCACATATCTCTCTCAACCGGGGGATGAACTCTGGAGGCGGAAATACGGAACCAGCCCATCCTTGGATAGGTTCCAAGACTATCGCGGCCAGTCTACCCGTGGTTTCCTCGTCTATCACCTTTTCTAAGAAGTCTGCACAGAAAGAGTTGCATGAAGGCTGTTCCATCTTGAATGGGCACCTGTAACAGTCAGGTCGAGGAGCCAAGAAGAAACCAGGCGCTCTTAGACCCTTGTCTGGGCTCATTAAAGCTAAGGAGACCGAGCCCAGAGTTTTGCCGTGGAAGTCTCTCCAGAAAGAGATGAACTCCAATTTTCCAGTAACTGCTCGAGCTGCTCTCAAACCCGCCTCGACGGCCGGGGTTCCATCTGAGAAGAATTGGACTCCGCCTAAGTCTCCGGGAAGGATTTCGACTAGCTTCTCCAAAAGTTCAGTCTTGACCGGGGTCGTGAAGTCGTGACAGTTCATGAGGGTTCCCACCATCTCTTGAATCTCTTTCGTGATCTTTGGGTGAGAGTGCCCACAATTGGTGACGTAGATGCCGGACGAGAAGTCGACATAGACATTGCCGTCGACGTCGGTTAGAGTGTATCCCCATCCACTCTTGAAAACCACAGGGAAAAGCAAGGCTTGGCCCGAATAGCCCTTCATATACTTCGATGCTCTAGCATGAAGCTCCAGAGATTTCGGTCCTGGTGGATTTACTTTGATGACTGGAAAATATTTAACTTTCTCTTGGGTCCAATCTTCCATTTTTGCCATCCTCGGTAATCACGCTTCTTTCTGTAGATCTATCTGGTCTCAAGTAGTTTCAAAGCTTCGTTGACACTTGCGTTGTCGTGGACGATTGCTTTTATCGCACTGAGCATTCCGCCCGGGTTCTTGTGTTGCCAGACGTTTCTCCCGAAAGTCACGCCGGCCGCGCCGGCTTCAATAACATTCTTGACCATCTCTAGTACTGCCTTGTCTGTGGGCATCTTAGGTCCTCCCAGCGCCGTGACTGGAATGGGGCAACCTTCCACAACTTCTTTGAAGGACTTTACATCGCCGGTGTATTCTGTTTTTATCAGGTCGGCGCCTATCTCTGCGGCTGTTCTAACGAGTAGACTGAGCAATGCGGTGTCTATGCGTTGCCGTTCCTCTGCTTTCGGGCTTGCATGTGCCTCAATAATGAGGGGTATTCCCCAGTGTTCACATTCGGTTTCGATGCTCCCCAGCCATTCTAAGTTTCTGGCTTCTAGATCGGTGTTTACGCCCGGGCCGAGAAACAGATATGTCAGTACGGCGTCGGCGCCCAACCTTACAGCGTCCTCCACTGAGAAGATGAATGCCAAGTCATCTATCTCAGGAGAGTATATGTCTCTCCAACCGGCTGCCCAGTCTAACCTTAGTATTAGCGCAGGTGAATCCTTGCCTAGGAATAGGCTGTGACACAACTTGATCATGCCTGAGTTCAAGAGTAAGGCGTCAGGCTTGCCTTCCAGTAGCTTCTTGACGACGGGCAGGGGTTTTTCAAGGCCTCTAGGTTTCATCGCCAATCCGTGATCGATAGCCACAATCACGGTTCTTCTTGACTTAGGATTGATAATTCTGCCGAGCCTAATTGATCTGCCGAACATATGCAGCATCCTCAGTATTTCTTGGGCTTCTATTTTGATTATCCTTGTATATAAATCGATGGAAAACATGTTTGACGAACCTTAAAGGTTAAATTTTATTTTCAAATAGCATCAGAAGGTGAACGCGTACAGCATTACATAAGAAAGCAAGTATAGAATGATGAACAATACTCCTGCTTTTCTGTCGAGTTTTTCTCCTAGTGCAATCGTTGACAAGACGGTGATGGAAACAAGCAGCGCATATAGACCGTGGTTTCGGCAAGCCCTCCGGACACTGTGATTGGGAAGAAGAGAGGTCCTATTCCAATAGAAAAACCGGCATCGACAATGCAGCTTCCAACGGCATCACCTACGGTAACTTGGTACTGCTTCTTGCGATGGCTAAGTCGACAGCAAATTTCGTAAGGGAAAATTTTTACAGAATTGAAAAACCCAAAAATCTTACAAAAGGACTAGTCATAAACCTTCAGCATATTAAGTAAAATGTAACAGTCCAAAACTGAAATAAGGTAAAGCGATATCTAGAAAGATGGAACTTGTCCTGAAAGAGTAACTTGACATAATTTATGGTTTGAATTAGTTTAGGGGATTCTCAGGATTAAGATTCCAAGGATGCTCAATAGGTTGACTACGTAGAGGGTGAGGAGAATGAATCCCTCTCGTCTTCCCATCTTTTTACTCTCTAAGAAGTGCCATAGCAGAAGGTTTGAGATCACACTAAACAGTATGAGATCAGAGAGGACAAGTATGTTCACCTTGAAGGATGTGAAAGTCAACAATAGACCTAAGATAAGCGTTGAATTTAAGAAGCAACTTCCAACAATATCACCTATTGCGATTTCAAAGTACCCTCTGACAGATGCTCTGACATCAACCACAAACTCAGGGAGACTGGTTCCAAGAGCAACTAGAGTTGCGCCTATAATCGAAGCTGGGATTCCGAAGAAGGTTGCGATGTCTATTGCGGATTCAACAGTAAGCCTAGCACCTAGGATGACGCCAACTATCCCAGCGATGATAAACACCAGTTCTTTTCTGATTCTTCCATCTACCTTCCCGTTGGAGATGCCCTCTCTGTCTTCCTTCCTCTTCCGCATTAGGACATAAGAGTACCCGAAGAACACGCCTAACAATAGAACGCCGATTAATCTACTGATATATTGAAGATAGAGAAGTGTGAGAAGCGTTATCGAGAGAAGCATCAATCCAGTTTTGAACTCTCTCTTATCTTCCTCTCCCAAGGCTATCTTTCTCTTATGAGAACGGTTCAAAGTCGCCACAACAAGGCACACACCAATTATGAAACAGATATTAGTTATGTTAGAGCCGAGAAGATCACCGAGTGAAACAGCCATATTCCCAATGATTATAGCGTTGGTAGCAACAGATAGCTCAGGGAGTGATGTTGAGAAGGCAACTAAAAGGTAGCTTAGAACGGATTTTTTTAGCCTTCGCTTTTCTGATACGGCGACAATGTTGGATACGAATATTCCGCTGGCGGCCCCAAGCAACGCCATCCCAATCGCTAGCAATAAGAGAGACAACCAAATCATTTGAGTCACCCTCGTTTTAAATCTCCTTCCCGATGAGTATTTTTCCGCTCGGCAGAACGGAGATAAAGTTTCTCTGACACATCCGTATACACAGACACTATTGGGAGTCCGAACATGAAGAGAGAAATTTCCAGTGCTGAAGCGATGCTTACTGAGTGCTCAACTGCCTTGTCGCTGAAGAAGATCAAAAGTCCCAGCCATGAGATCAGAGCTGCGATTGCAACTATTTCCTCAAACACGCATATGCCCCATGAACTCCTTTTCCTTGATGATTTTCTCTTTCCAAGCCTCCCGATTTCCGCACCTTTACCGCTTAGTAATCGTCACGCGGGAGCATAACCTAATGCTTAATAGAGACATTTAAGTAATTGCCCTTTAAGGATCGTTAAACATGTTTAGAACCTCGAAGATTTGATGCGAAACGAGTAAGTGTGTTCAAAGCGAGGAGTTGAAGATGGTAGGTAAGAGAATCAGGCTGGGGCGGATCTTCAAAGATAATGGGAAAACGTTCGTCATAACTATGGATCACGGTGTCGACTTGGGACCCGTCAAAGGACTCGAAGACATCAAAGGCACCGTTAAGAAAGTCCTGAGCGGCGAATACAAGCCGGACGCCATACTGATGAACCCATCTATGATAAGGTTGTGTCACGAAGAGATCGTGGGCAAACTTGGAGTGATCGCAAGGCTTGACGGAACAGCTACGATAATGGGTCCGGACATAACAGACTATCGACTCTTCTCTTCTGTTAAAGAGGCTCTTATGGTCGGAGCAGATGCGGTTGCCACGATGGCCTTCATCGGCGTGCCCCGGGAGTCCCAGAACTCGGAGAAGATCGGGAAGATCTCTCAGGACTGTGCCAGATGGGGTATGCCCCACATAGTCGAGGCTCTGCCGCCAGAGATAGTGGAATATCACTTCAAACCCGAAGCTAAACGGGAGTGGCCGAGCCTAGAGCACGTAAGGTTCGTGGACAGGGTGGCAGCTGAACTGGGCGCTGATGTTGTGAAGTCTTACTATACGGGTGATCCTGACACGTTCAAGGAAGTCGTGAAAAGTTGTCCAGTTCCGATAATAGTTCTGAGCGGGCCAGGAGCGGGCAACCCAGAGGAGTTGTTGAGGATCGTCAGAGATGTATTGGATGCTGGAACCCAAGGTGTGATCATGGGTAGAAACGTTTGGGGATATAAGGATCCGGTCGCCATGGTTGAAGCTATCTCAAAGATGGTGCATGAAGAGGAAAGCGTTGAAGATGCGATGAAAAGCATTAGATAGGAAGCTTACGAAGTGCTGGTAAGTCTTAGAATGTGTCTATCGTCATAGACCCTGGTAAGCCTCATGGACAGCAGTTCTACTATTGCGACTTCGGCTAAGTATAGCACGCGGCAACCTTTCTCGAGATGCCCCGAGTAAGCTTTCTCTGAATCGGACACTACTGCGTGAAGGTGAGGTTCACCGTTAGCGATTATGCCGCCTATGTGAGCTAACTCCAAGGGCTTGTTCTCCCAATGCGCGAAGTGTTGCACAGAAGGATAACCCGTGGTCATAACCATGTGTAGGATGCAGTGATCTAGTGTGCCGATTCCGGATATGACAACGGCATCCTTCAAGTTCTCCTTTTTGACAAGATCCAGAATGCTTTCAAGTACATAGTCGCCTGGATCGAGCCTTAGTGCAAAGATTCGCCCAATTTCTTGAGTTGAAAAACTTTGCATTGTTTCACCCATTTGTGAGTTATGGGGGACTCCATTATGCCCTGTGACTCAATTTCTAGATAGGCGCGGACCAAGCCTCCCCTTTCGGATGTCAGAGAGTTAACCCCAGCCTTTCAAGGTATGGTCTCTGTGCCTCCCGATCAGCAGCCAGTTGTTTCTCAGCCCTCTCTAAGACCTCAGATGCGACTCTTCTGGGAACAACGGCGACTCCATCGTCGTCGCCTACGAGTATGTCACCGGGGTTGATGTTTACTCCACCTAGAGTTACGGCAACGTTCACGTTCTCTGGTTTAAGTTCTATTCTGCCGATGACCTCGGTTCTGCCTTTTCCTCTGCAGAAAACAGGAAACCCTATCTGTTGAACCTCCCAAGTGTCTCTGCATCCGCCGTCGAGCACGATGCCTTCAACGCCTTTGGCCTTCGCAGCTAAGCCTATCATTGATCCCCAGAAGCCCACATCGATATATCCTGCAAGGTTCACGGCTATGACTGTTCCTCGGCCAGCGAGCTTCATGAAACAGTCGTAGTTAGCCCGGTTTCTGTACCAGTCAGTCGCGTATTTCTCGTATTCGTCAGGGGTCATCGATGGGATCTCCTCTTGAACCCTCGAGGCGTTCACAGTCAAAGCGTACCCGGCCATTCTTATGCCCGAGTACAGGGGCCTAATCTCTGAGGAGACAAGGATTCCGTTGTGGAAGCCAAATCGATCGAGGGAATCCACAACATCGGCGACTCTTACCTTCTTAT
>CAZQDW010000060.1:0-8519 GCA_964592315.1 uncultured Candidatus Bathyarchaeia archaeon | reverse complement strand
GTATTCCTTCGATTCGATGCGGGGCCAAGTAATACTTTTTCCCTTGACGACATCGATCTTCAAGGTGCATTCCGCAGGCACTTCGATAGCTGAGCCGGAAATCTCACCGTCACCCTGAATTGCATGGACATCGCCAAGAAATAGAAATGCACCTCTTGTGCAGACCGGTAGGAGAAGCTTACTCCCAGCACAGATATCAGGGCAGTCCATATTGCCACCATGAGGACCAGACGTCAGACTCGATATGGCTTCTGATTCTGGAGCAACTCCTATTGTTCCAATCATCGGCCTCAAAGGAATGGCAATTCGATTCGAAAATTTGATCATTCCGTTTTCGATGGGGCAAAATTTGGTTTTGGGAGGCAGGGGTTCGTTGAGCAGCCTTGTGAAGTCTGTTCTTGTTAGTCCTCCGAAGTCAGGAACTATAGTCGTGATGCCTTGACTTGAGTTGATAACTATGTCCATTACTTCTACAGTCAAAGTGTCGCCTTTCTCTGCGCCTTCAACATATATGGGGCCACTCTGAGGATTGGCCTGAGACAGCGGAACCCTATCGGGAGTTGGCAGATCCTGTTCCGTCTTGATCTTTCCTTCATAAGCATCCGCTGTTTCTATCACAATGGTCTCACCGGCCGGAATTCTCAATGCAGGCGGGTGAGCAGCGCTCAAAGTGTAGTAATATTTGAGTTGTTTCAATCGCTTCAAGAGCTATCGCGATCCTAGCCTCTCCATCTATCACCTTACACTAGATATTCAGATTAGACTAATGTGGATACACAGAATACTTTTGTTATATGTTTTTGTATCCAGCGGTTTTGTCTGGTGTGAATAAGGGGGTAGTTTCGGCGTTCTGCCGAGAGGTTTGAGATACACCACCCCAGCCGTGGCATCCGTTGACTAGGATGCTGGATTTTTGTGGTGTCTGTTAGGTAGGTCAGCTAGCCTCAAACGCGCGCGTAGAGATGTTGATCTGATATTGCCAACCATCCAGTTCAAGGGGCCTTCTGCCATAGACGTACGCTCTCAAAGACTGCGTGAAACAATACGAACTCTTGGAAACTCAGATGCGTTTAGGTCGTTTCTAACCACTATATCTGGTAAAATGGGTGGCGACCACAAGCAGTGAATGGACACATCGATAGTCTGTGAGTTCACCAAGACATGGAAAAAATGTTACGTGATAATAGTTGAACCCGCGCGTTATCGCAGGACCTGATCCCGTAAAGCTTCACGTTAGGACTTTGACTGTTGGAAACGAATAACGACGCCTGCTAGTTGCGTCATTTTTGTCCAGCAAAATGGCAGCGTACTGCACTATTGTGGCAGCAGTGCGATAACGGATAGAGTAGTGGTTTCAACATTCTCAACACCGCTGAAAGTTTTGTCCGGAAGCAAGTCGGTTTTCCATCCGCCTGCACAGGATCGCGCGCGTAAGATCCTCATGGAAAAACATGATTAGGGCCATTTCTTTTGGTGTACACATATTCAATAAAACAGCAAGCCAGGCAATAGTCTGAAGCGTGAAGCGTTCAAGCAGTCTGACAGGGATCTAATGCTACACATCTTAGCTCACGTCGTCTCCTCCAGTCCTAGAAATCACAGATCGTAAGCATTAAGTCCTTCAAATGGGTATTTGGCTATGACTGCTCTTAGGTGTTCACACAAAATGAGTTTTCTTAGACCTATTCCTCCTCCCCCAGCCATAAGGGAGGCTATGGCTAAAGCCTCAGCTAGGGAGGATGCTGGTTTGCCTGTAATAGACTTCAGTAGTGGCAATGTAGGCAAGATCTTGGCCAGTCAAAGGCTCTTCTCCAGATTCAATCTGGAAGTTGACGGTTCTCTGCCTCCGCCTTTGAGATTGATCGGTGAGGCCCTGAAGAATGGATTAACAGAGGCGTTTCACACCGGGTTAAGCGGTATAGCGTACTCCCCCACGGGTGGGACCGAGCTGGTCAGAAGATGGGTTGTAAAGTACTTTAGAGAGTTTCACGGGGTTCCGTTGCAGGACAAAGACCTGAACAAAGTCATTGCGACGGCCGGCGGGCAGCAAGCCTTAACTTCAGCTTTACGGGCCATCAAACCTGGAACGACAGTTTATTTGCCGAAGTGGGAGTATGCCCCAGCCTCAAGTATCATCAAGGATAACGGTTGCCGGGAATCACGCATACCAGTCAACGAGGATTTATCGATCAGAATAGATGAGTTGGAGAGGAAGGTTGAGCCGAACTCCATCTTTTACACCAGTATGCCCAACAATCCTGCAGGCTACACATCACCAGACGACTTGGAGAACATACTGAGAATAATGGAGAAGGCTGAGGGCGGAGCTGTTTGGGATGCTCCCTACCTTTTCACAATCCTAAGGTTGAACGGCTCAAAGGCTGTATACGACAAAAACTCTCAGAAGGACATGATTGACAGGTTCAAAGCGATAGCTGGCAAGCATTACCAGAACATGTGTATCCTCTCAAGCATCTCCAAGACTTGTCTGATGGCAGGGTTGAGGTTTGGATTTGCCACAGCATCACCTGAATGGATAGAGTTGATGAACACTATCGTTGGCACAGAGAACCTCAGCAGCCCAACACACTCCTTCGCTGTTGGAGTAGAGGCCTTGAAACTATTCTTGGAAACACCGATCACTCATGAATGGCTGTGCGCAGTCCTAGCCGACCGACTGTCATGCATGTTGGAAGAGGATATCCCAATGATTCTTCCAGGAAACGGCATGTTCGGAGCATTATATGTTCTAGTCAAAACTGGAAACATGCATGGAGATGAGTTTGCAAATAACCTCATAGACAAGTCAGGGATTGTAACAGTCTCAGGCAACTCCTTCTACGGAGAGAAAGTAAACGCTGTCCGCATATCCCTCGTCGCAACACCCTGGAGCGAGGGAGATGAGACATGGAGAAAAAATGTTAAAGCCCTAAAAAAGGCAGTCAGCAGCTGACGGCTAATGGCTCTATTTAACAACTAGGCAAGAAATCCCACATGCTTTAACTGTGGGTACTCACGTGATTTCAAAGCCCAATGCTCTCGCTACGATTTCACTTATATCCAGAACTTGAATAGGAGATCCACGCTCAGCTACGGCATCGGAGATGTTTAGCTTGCAGCTTGGGCAACCTGAAATTACGGTGTTTGCGCCAACGCTCTGGACTTCGTCAAGCTTCTTCAAGGCGAGTTTCAGCGCCGTGTCTGGAAAGACTGCTTTGAGAACCCCTCCGCCGCCACAACAACGCGTCAATTCTCTGGTCTTGGGTAATTCTACTGTGTTTAAGCCCGGGATAACTCTCAGAACCCTCCTTGGCGGATCATATAGCCCGGCAAGTCTGCTGATCTCACAGGGGTCGTGATAGATGGCGGTCATCTCTATATTATTCTTGAAAGCGCCTTTCACTCGGTCTAACATCTTATCCAGTAACTGCGAAGTATGGTATACTTCGAATCCCAATTCGCCTATGAGTTGGGGGTAGTCCTGGGTGAAAATCCTAAAGCAACCGGCGCAGGATGTTATGACTGTTTTCGCTTCTCTCTTATGAATCGCTTCAACATTATGCCCAGCCAGATCCTTCACGAAGTCAATCTTGCCTGACAGCAAAAGGGGTGTGCCACAACACTTTTCGTCGCCACCGAGGATTGTCCAGTTGAGGCCGAGCTTGTTGAGGATTTGCGAGGTGGCTGCTGCAATGCCCATTGCTCGACCTGAAAGGGAAGCTACGCATCCGACGAAGTAGACGATGTCGGCTTTCTTTCTGGCTTTTACAATGTCTCCAGCATCCATATACTCGATCCATTCAGTCCTAGCCTCCTGTGGCAAATCGTAGATATGGTAGTTTTTCCTAATGGACCTATCGAGTGTGTCCACTACCTCGGGATAGCATCTGTTGTCCACGAGGTAAACCCTGGCAGCCTTTATCGCGTCTACTGTTTTGACTCCAGGCGGGCATCGCCATAAGCAGTAGCCGCAGAGCGAGCAGTTGTAGATTCTATTCATGATGTAATCGCTGACTTCAATCTCTCCATCGATGACAGCCTTGATAGTCTGCATCCTGCCCCTCGGACTGTTAGATTCGAAGCCCATATACTCCTCCACTGGGCATAGGGCCACGCAGAAGCCGCATCTCATGCACTTCTGAACATCTTCTCTGAAGTCGGTTATCGAAGGATACTTCACGACCCTGTCACTTCCTCCTCAGCGGGTAGGGTCCCCCTTTCCCCTTCCCAGGATTGAGGATCAGGTTTGGATCAAAGAGCTTCTTTATCTCTCTCATCCATTTGATAGATGTCGGATGCTCCTTTTCTATGAATGGAGCTCTAATCAACCCGATGCCGTGCTCGGCTGTGAGACTTCCACCTAATGGGAAAATAATTTGTTCATAAAGGATGTCTATCGCCTTGAAGAAAGCGTTACGTTGCTCTTCAACTCGCTCGTCGTATAGGAAGGTTGGATGCATGTTTCCGTCGCCGATATGCCCGAAATTGCCGAGCTCAAACCCCTCCACGCCCAATCGCTCAGGGATCTTTTCAATTTTCGCAGCAGCCTCCGGAAGCCTTGTTGGAAGAACAGTACAGTCCTCCATCGTGGTCGTTGGCTTAATCCTCGCCAAGGCTGGCAATGCGGCTTTTCTGGCTGAAATGAGTTTCAGCCTATACTCCTTGTCGGTTGTCTTCTCAAAATGTGTAGGCTTCTCCTGTTGGCATATGCTAATGCACTTATCGAGGGCCGCAGCCACGGAATCTTGGGTGTCTCCGCCAATATCGATCATCATAAAGTTTCCCTCAGGAAAATCCTTTATTCCACCGTAACCAAAGGCCGCCTTCATAGTCTTTCTATCCATGAACTCCATCATCTCCGGAACTACTCCAGCTCGCCTAACTCTCGTTGCCGAGCACGCTAAATCTTCAACGGAGTCGTAGACGAAAACCGCTGTAGCATAATAAGGCGGTAGCGGTAATATCTTCAAGCATATTTCTGTAAAGATCCCGAGGGAGCCCTCAGAACCCACAAATAGGCGAGTTAAGTCAAGGTCTGAGACAGATTTCAAAGTCTTGGATCCTGTGCTGATAATCTCACCTGTTGGCAGAACGACCTCAAGCCACAGGACAAACGCTCGGGTCGGTCCATACTTTATTGTCTTGTTTCCGGAGGCTTTGCAACCTACCATTCCACCGATTGTGCAAGCGGGGCTGCTCGCTGGGTCTGGCGGGAAGAAGTAACCGTACTTCAGCAACTCGTCATTAAGGGTGTCGCATACAACCCCGGGCTCAACGCTGACCATCTGATTATCGATATCGATTGAGATTATCTTGTTCATACGGTACATGTCCAAAACGATCCCGCCGAGGACGGGCAACGGCGAACCCGCTGCGCTGGTTCCGGCTCCCCTAGGTGTCAGTGGAATCCTCTCCCTGTTGGCTAACTCAAGAACGGCAGCAACCTGCCCAGTTGTAGTCGGCCTAACTATCGCATCAGGCCTCAACGTGAAGGGCGAGGCATCCCTCATATAACAGATTATTTCCTCAGTCCTCGTGGTGCTATTTTCAGATCCAACAATTCCTTCAAGTTCTTTGACTATTGAATCCGTAACTCGACCGTACTGGGGCATTTTCTGCATCTTGCGTGGACTCGTTTGTAGAAATATTTAGTATTTTCTAAGGTCAGCCTACAATGACCACCCACGTATCTTACTCCAGCAAGCAAGAATTTCTTCTTGCTAACCTTATGATCCACCCGTGAAAATCTTAGGCTACTTGAAGCTATCCCAAGCTTCACCTGTCAAACCATAATTGAATGGGGTAAGCCTAATCTTATGGTTTACTTCGATAGCTTACGCTAACGTCTGGGGGAAGTCTAAGTCAGCCCTTTGCTCAGCTACTCATCTATCTCTTGGCGGAGGCCGGAATTGAGCTCCTCCAGTTTGGCAAGCTTCCTCTGATACAGCTCTTCCTTGACGCCTCTGTAAAGCTCCTGCTTTGAGAGCATATGCCATACGACCACAAGCATCTCCTTCACCACCGCGACTATCGCTTTGGCATCTCCTTTTCTGCGTTGAACCCTTTCATAGTAGGCTTTGAAACGGTCATCATACCTGACCGCTTGCCTGGCGGATTGAACCATTATCCATTGAAGCCATTTGGAGCGCTTCGTCGCGCGGCCGCGCCTAGTCTTTCCAGCCGACTCCCTTGAGCCTGGAGCCAACCCTGCATACAACACAAGCTTCCACGGTGTCGAAAATCTCTTGATTTCAACTATCTCCGTAGCTATGACCATCGCTGAAAAACGTCGACACCATTCATGCTCAAGAGTATCAGCACATCATCACTATCCCAAGTGTATCTGGCTATATCTTTGGAGACCACTTCTATCTGAGAATCCAAGTTCTCGATTGAGGCAATGCTCGTATCCATTATCACGCTGTCTATCGGCCATTTAGCGGTCGCAGATTCCAAGAAGAAGGATATGGGGGATCGGTCTTAGTCTAGAGAGTTCATTCTAGCCGAGGTTTTAGCGGAAAAGGTCACTGAACTTGGCTACAGCGACCCTGAAGGCCGTGTGGGAAGAGCATACTGTACATACGGTCTAGGCTACAAGCTACACCTCACAGTCGACGCAGCCATTGCTACACCATTAGCCTTTCTGGTGGCGCCTGCAACAAAAGCTAAAACCGCTGTCTTTAACTCATCTTACATATTACATCGAGATAAGCCGGCGCTGTAAAGGCATTCACCACATCCGGGTGCGTTCCCATAACAGTCTCGATCATTTGTCGCTGCGAAAAAGCACCCCATGGAGAATTGACAGTCCCCACACCATGTTATGTTATCAGTGATATTCTTTCTAATGTCTCTGAATGCCCTATAGTTTTCGTTATTCCATATACCTTCGGGTGTTTCTTTACGAAGGTCTCCAACAATGACCTCATGAACTCTTTTTATATGCATATTTACGTATAATCGATGCGAATACGCGAAACTCATGCAAGGAGCCACTTTACCGTCAGATCTAATAAAGATAGCATTCTTATCCACATACGGGCAGCTTCGTTTCTTCGCGTCTGGGAAGACTGTTGGAAATCTGACTTCTAAGCCATATTCATTGGCTATTCTCTCGCTTCTTCGAAAGCATTCTTCGGCTTGATTTGCCAGTTTTATTCTTTCTTCGGATTTGATCAGTAAAGGCAGATTTATCCAGTATCCACTTTCTAGAGCCTTATCCAAGAGTTTCTTATAGGCCTCGACCACCTTTGGTTCTGCTCTTATGCCGCTCATTTCAGCCAAAATTTCATAAGCTGCATTATGCATCAATACCTTATCATATTCCGCTGATGAATGAATTATCTCAAGCGAACGTCTGCTCAGGGTTATATATGCTGAATTCTCATACATCTCTCGCGTATAGGGTACAACATGGGAGGCGGCGATATAGTCTAAGTCCTTTTCCGCTACGCTTTCAACCAAATTCGGTAAGTCCTCGATGTTATCTTTCATTATGACTACTTCTATGCCTATCTTCAGCTCTCTTTCCGATCGATTTCTACCCTTTGTTAGATATTGAAGGTTTTGTATTATGGCTTCTGGTTTGGAGCCTCCTCGAACACGACTTAACTTGCCGGCATCCAAGGTATCAATCGAAAATGATAATTCATCTATCCATTTGCCCTTCAACAATCTTTCTGACAGTCGCGGAACCAGCAATGAACCGTTTGTGCTTATCATCACCTCAGATTCCTTCGAAAGATATTTCCTCGAAAGTTCAAGCATCAAAGGAAGCTTTGGGTTAACGAAAGGCTCGCCGAATCCGTACAGTGCGAGCCTCTTTAGTTTCGGGAAACTTGATCTGACGATATTCTTATACAAGTCGACATTGAAGTCAGTTAGCTTTGCGTTCCACCTTCGTCTTATACACATTATGCAGTCGAAGTTACATCTGTTAGTAACCTCTATATGCAATATTTCCGGATGTTCTTCCTTTTTCTCATATCTTTCTGATGAAGACATTAGCCTCAACCACTAGGGAAATATAGTCGCTCGCTTAAGCTTCACAGCTTCATCTGAAGTAGTCCTTTGAAGGCGTAGTTGGCGATCCTGTAGCACGACTTCAGACGGCTTAAACATTTTGTCCCACGCACCACCTGAAGCCCAGTTATAGATCTTTGTGCACATGTTTCCCACGAGAATCGAAATCTCATTCGACAAACAACGGTAGACAACTTTCATACCACACTCAAGCTCTATATTCCCACTCCCATAGAGACCTGTACTAATCGTGGATCCTTGGGGACTATGCGAGGAATGCCGACACTGTGAGTGCCCATTCAGTCTCACAATCTCGTGTTCAGCAACAGCAGCGCGCGCGGGGCCCATTATACACTCGATATAGTCTGACTGAACGCCTAGAGCAACGAGTTGGGTCTTGCAGTGTCTGCAGAGGCCATGAACTATTTTAAATAGACCTCCAAACCCTAATTCTTTGTGATGAAAAATGCAATTGAAACTTCTGCGAGTGAATTTGA
>CAZQDW010000059.1:0-8569 GCA_964592315.1 uncultured Candidatus Bathyarchaeia archaeon | reverse complement strand
GCTATCACACTATCGTAGCGATCGGGTGCTTTCTTAGGCAGATTTTGTAGGAATATGCGATCCTCTTCTTGAGTGATAGCCACTTCTTGCTTACTGGCCACAATATGTGCAGAGATAACCTTATTCTTGACGCACGCGATGGTTGCTTCTTTACCCGACCATCTAAAGACATGGAGGTACAGGGTATTGCCATTGGCTGTTGTGAGGCCGATCATCCCTCCTCGAATAGGTAAACGCTCAGATCCATGGATAGATTCACCGTTAATCCTCATCCACTTACCCATTTCTTTCAGATGTCTGATGGATGGAAGCGGAATAGTGCCGTCAGCTCTAGGTCCGACGTTGAGTAAGTAGTTTCCTGCGCCGCTCGCGCAACTGACCAAGTTGTAGATCAGCTGCCTGGTTGACTTCCAGTTTCTGTCTCGAGCTGAGTAACCCCAATTGTCATTTATCGTCATGCAAGACTCCCACATCCGCTTAGGATCTGACGGTGCGGCGATGTGCTGCTCGGGCGTGTCAAAATCTTCGGGGAGTCTAGAACGGTTGTTGATTAATATCTCAGGCTGGAGCTTGCGCACTTTGGCATTGAGTTCGGCTGATCGCCAATCTTCTGCGGTCCACGGCCATCCTCCATCGTACCAGAGTACGTCTATCTTTCCATAATCTGTGCATAGCTCTCTAACCTGCGTGTGTACGTACTCGAGGAAGGCTTTCCATCCTTCGGGATCTTTCTTAGGTCCTGAGAAGTAAGCGGGGTACCTCCAGTCAAGGAGCGAGTAGTAGAAACCGATTCTCATGCCCTTCTTTCTGCAGGCTTCGACGTATTCGGCTATGAGGTCACGTCTGGCAGCCGTCTTAGGAGCCGTGAAATCCGAGACTCCGCTGTCAAAAAGCGAGAAACCATCATGGTGGCGCGTTGTCAGAACCATGTACTTCATGCCCGCCTCTTGAGCTAGGTCAACCCATTCTTCTGGATGATAATTCTTCGGATTGAACTTCCAAGAGAGTTTCTCATACTCGACGGAGGGGATTCGCTCTATCAGGCGTACCCATTCCCCTCGAGCTAGGATAGAGTAAACCCCCCAGTGGACGAACATCCCAAAACGAGCTTGGTTAAACCATTCTCCCTTCATGGTCATCCCTTAGATACCATGTTGTCTTCTATTCATTTATAGCTTCATGCTGCAGATATGGATTCGACAATTCGGGTTTTACCCAGATTGCGATAGACTATTATGTTTTCATTCTGATGCCATATGCTAGTTGTTAGCGGTATTGAAGAGCCATACGTTTGGAGAGGTTCGACGTAGTCATGGTAGGTGCTGGCACAGCGAATGCATGGCTGCGAAGACTAAAGCCTCAGCTGGGCTTAACGTCTGCCTCGTCCATCGCAAAGCAAGAGATGAAATTGGCAGTAGAGTCTTTGCAGCGAATTCAAGGGTTTCACCTTTGTCTACATGGCTTGGGGCAGAACTAATTGAGAAGGGGTTCTAGGACGGTAATGAACCGAGGTGACTTTCAGAATTGAAGAAAACGTTATCAAGGGAGCGGTGAGAAATTGTGTTCCTATGATCTAAGGACATTGAAGTTTTATGTGGAGAAAAAGGAGAAAGGCAATATTTAGGCAAAATCTTTGGAGAATCGGCTTTTTCCTCCTGCGGGCAGTAAGCATCCTAATAATTCTTAGGAGGACATAAATTGACTGCTTGAATAATATAGCAATGGTAATGCTAGTAACACCGTGTTTTTCCCTCTGGTTGTGAGTGAATATGTTACCCTCAACGGTGGTCCTTGCTCAATAATTCTTTTGATGTACCCATATTGGTTTAGGACTTTCAGTTTGTCGGATAATGTACGAGAGTTTATCGCAAGAATTTTCTTCAATGAATTGAAGCCCATGCTGTTTTTGAGAAACAATGTGTAAAGTATTTCGAGATTCCATTTTTGGGATAACAGACTAAAGCTTTTCTCCAGACTTCGTATAGTTTCCTTTATGTCATTGAAGCGTATTTCATATTTTTCTATGATGCATTGAAGGGTGTCCTCTATTCCTTGGAGAGTGTGTTCCATTCTTTCTTCTATGAGTCTGCGAAGTTCATCGGTAAGTGCTGGTTTTGAGTCCATCTTTTCTACACTAAGTGTAGGAGATGATACTTCAAGACTTATATAAAGGTTTACCTATACAATCAAGTATACAAAGTACACCTGTCGCCCCTTTGGGATCAATATGAAAAAATATGATGCCCTCGTAGTTGGTGCGGGGACCGCCGGTTGCATCGCGGCCAAAACTGGAGCCAAAGCAGGTTTGGAAGTCTGCCTAATTGACCGTAAAGGACGAAACGAGATAGGGAATAAAGTTTGCGGCGACGCTATTGGAAAGCACCATTTCGACAACCTGGGGCTACCATATCCAACGGGAGAAGAGCTGGAAAGAGACATATCCGGGGTAAAGATCTACTCACCTGACTTGAAGTCTGTCTTCCGCCTTGTGGGTGAAGGATTAACCGGGTTTATGGTTAACCGTTACCTTTTCGGGCAGAGACTACTGAAGAACGCGATTGATGCAGGCGCAACTCTACTTGACTCCACTCATGTTTTGGAACCCATCATCGAGGACGGTTTCGTCGGAGGCATCTTTGCAGAAGACCTCGAGACGGGCTCTAAAACTGAACTCAGAGGTGAAGTCACGATAGACGCCAGCGGATTCTCGGCAGCGATCCGAAGGAAATTGCCGACAGAGATCGGGTTTGACCAAGCTATTGCCAAGGAGGATCATGTGATCTGTTACAGAGAGATACGTGAACTTAGAGACGAGATGGAAGAACCAGATTTTATCGAGATGTATCTAGACCTTGATGTGGCGCCAGGCGGATACTGCTGGATCTTTCCGGAAAGAGGGAAGAAGGTTAATGTTGGGCTGGGCGTCGCTGCGGTTGGGAACTTTCCCAGTCCAAAGGATCAACTCTACAAATATGTTTTGTCAAGGCCGCTCTTCGCGAAGTCTACAACCATCCATGGTGGAGGCGGATACGATCCCACTCGAAGACCTCTAGACTCGTTTGTTGGGAACGGCATAGTTGTCATAGGAGACGCTGCATGTCAAGTCAACCCGATTGATGGCGGCGGCATGGGGCCATCCATGATGGGTGGAAAGATATCTGGAGAAGTCATCTCCGAAGCCCTAGAGAACGGCAAAGCAGACCGAGAGAGTCTATGGCCAATCAATGTCCGATACATGAGGACGTATGGGTTTAGACATGCGGGTCTCGATGTTTTCAGGATCTTCCTTCAAGGACTAACAAACGAAGATCTAAACTATGGAATGGGATACAGATTGATGAGGGAAGAAGACGTTCTCAAAGCCGGATTAGGCGGGGATATTCGCCTGAACGTAACGGATGCTACCCAGCGGATCTTCAGAGGCCTCGGAAGGATCTCACTTCTTAGAAGGCTTTATAACACGGCTAAGATGGTTGAGAGAGCCAAGAGGTTATACAGGGAGTATCCAGAATCGTCGAGCGGGCTGCCGGAATGGAAAGTAAAGGTTCAGCAATTGTTCAAAGGGGCGAAAAGGCACTCCCAGAGATGAACATCCCCATCCATTTCACGTTTCGAGTATGAATCGAGATGAACGTCGCCGCGCTGATTAGTGGCGGTAAGGATTCGGCTCTCGCGCTTCACCGAGTTATCAAAGCTGGCCACGCTATCAAGTACCTTGTAGCGATGATACCGCGGAGAGAGGACAGCTGGATGTTCCACTTTCCAAATATTGGATTGACGACTCTCTTTGCTCAAGCCTCTGGTTTCCCCTTGGTAAAAGGCGAGACAAGCGGAGTAAAAGAGGAGGAGCTCAACGATCTTAAGCGTCTCCTTGCAAAACTCGATGTTGAAGGGGTTGTCTCTGGCGCGATATCCTCGGAGTACCAAAAGAGTCGGATAGACAAAGTATGTGAAGAGCTTGGATTGAGGTCTATAGCCCCGCTCTGGCATGAAGACCCCGGAGAGTTGATGATGGAACTCATCAATCTGAAGTTTGAAGTCATAATAGTTGGCGTATACGCCTACGGCTTTGACAAAAACTGGCTCGGAAGAGAAATCAACCCGCCAACCTTGGATGCACTGATCGAACTGAACAGGAAACACCAGATCTCGCTGGTTGGCGAGGGTGGAGAATACGAAACCCTCGTCCTCTACGCACCTTATTTCTACCGCAGAATTCGAATACTCGAAGCGGAAAAGGTTTGGGAGGGCGGGAGCGGATACCTCCTGGTTAAGAAAGCCGAACTTGCGTAATAGATGCTAGTATTTTTGGTGGGCAGGTACACAAATGTACTCGCAAGGTTTAAATATAACATACGTCTGCAATATGAGACTTATACGGTGGAATATCGGTGAATTGAGATGACGCAAAGAAAAGTCCTACTGGATGAGGAAGATGTGCCGAAACAGTGGTACTGCATACTGCCTGACCTGCCGAAACCACTTCCTCCGATAATAGATCCGCAGAAGAAGGCGCCCGGACCAGGGATCGTCCCCCTAATATTTCCCAAGGAGATTCTTGCCCAAGATATGAGCAGCGAAAGATGGGTGAATATCCCTGAAGAGGTGAGGGAAGTCTACATGCTTTGGAGGCCCACCCCCCTCTATAGGGCCATCGGACTGGAGAAGGCCTTAAAGACTCCGGCCAGGATCTACTACAAGTACGAGGGTGTAAGTCCACCGGGAAGCCACAAACCGAACACCGCCGTTCCTCAAGCCTACTATAATATGAAGGAAGGCGCCGAGCGCATGGCCACCGAGACCGGGGCGGGCCAGTGGGGGTCAGCCTTGGCATTCGGCTGCATGATGTTTGGACTAAAATGCACAGTCTACATGGTCAAGGTGAGCTACAACCAGAAACCATATCGAAGAAGCTTGATGGAGTCGTGGGGAGCTGAAGTTTTCGCAAGCCCGAGCAACAACACGGAAAGTGGCCGAAAAATCCTGAAAGAAGATCCTAATAATCCTGGGAGCTTAGGCATCGCCATAAGTGAAGCCGTTGAGGACGCTCTCGTCCATGAAGATGCCAACTATGGTATAGGCAGTGTCTTCAACCATGTCCTGTTACATCAGACTGTTGTGGGATTAGAGACTAAGAAGCAGTTAGAATCTGTGGATGACTATCCGGACGCAATATATGGGTGCATAGGCGGAGGTAGCAGTTTCTCCGGCCTGTTCTGGCCCTTCTACTATGACAAAGTTTCAGGAAAGGCACCGAAAGACGTTCGGTTTGTAGCAACTGAAGCCACAGCCTGCCCAAAAGTTACCAAAGGTGAATACATATATGATCATGGAGATACGGCGAGGCTAACTCCTCTAGTCCCGATGCATACTATAGGTCACGATTTCATACCGGCGCCGATTCATGCAGGAGGCCTACGCTACCACGGTATAGCACCTACTATTAGTCGGCTTGTCTCAGAGAAGAAAGTTCAGACAGAGGCTTACAACCAGGTGGAAGTCTTTGACGCTGCCAGTCAGTTCATTAGAGCTGAGGGCATAATTCCAGCTCCCGAACCTGCTCATGCTATTAAAGGCGTCATCGATGAAGCTCTGAGATGTAAAAAGACTGGGGAAGAAGAGGTCATTCTCTTTCTGCTCTGCGGGCATGGGTACTTCGACATGCAAGCTTATGACGACTACCTGAGCGGCAAGCTGCTCCCCTACGAATACCCGAAAGAAAAAGTTGATGAAGCCATGCGGAGACTCAGGAAACTCTACCCATGGCTGGATGAACTCAAGAGGTTCATATGAATCTAGAGATGACGCACCGAAAGAAGGTCATTAACCTCTTGCGTTACAGGAACGTCTTTTCAATTCGCTGGAAGACTCTTTTCCTCTCCTCTTTTTTCATGTTTATATTTTGGTTGGCTTTCTACTACCATAGTGCTGAGGTATGTGGAAGGAAATTTCAGATCGGCTGAGAGATCACCCTGAACGGCTTGCCGTTGCGAGAATTCTTGTTGAGAACGGCCTAAACATCAGGAACAGCAAAGTCTGGTGCAACGATATACTAATCTCTGCTGTCAGAATAGCTAGGGCGGCGAAAGTAGATAGGAGGACGGTCACGCAAGCGGTAAGAATGATAGAAGACGACAAGGAATTACGTGAAATCTTCAGGTCTATAAGGCCGGCAGGTTCATCCTTGCGCGAGATTGCTAGGCACTTAAATTTCGGAGTTGTGGAGATAACACCTACAGATGCGAGAATACCCGGAATTCTGGCAAGCTCAGCTTCGTTGATAGCTGAAAGGAACATAAGCATAAGGCAGGCTATCGTGGACGATCCCGAACTCTCACCTGAACCGAAGTTAACAATAATTGCGGAGACTAGGATACCTGGAGATCTCATCCTGGAATTCCTAAAGATAAAGGGCGTAGCTAAGGTCTCAATCTACTAGACCGTTCTGAGGGCTGATATCGCATTTTTAGATGAAAAATCTTTCTCAGCGGAATCAGTTCGCCCTTATGAGAGTAAATTCTTTATGTGAAAGCAGGACATGTTTTCTTGTCTGGCAGGATGATGGAAAATCGGTGGAGAGAATACGGTTGAAGATTACAAAATTGGAAACGATGCATATCGCTCCTCGATGGCTCTTCTTGAAGATGCATACCGACGAAGGATTTGTAGGTTATGGTGAGCCCATTGTTGAGGGCAGGGCTGTGACCGTTGAAACCGCTGTGAGGGAGCTCGAAAAATACCTCATCGGTAAGAACCCGTTCCTGATCGAACATCATTGGCAAGCCATGTACAGGGGAGCCTTCTACCGAGGGGGACCCATACTCACAAGCGCCATAAGCGGGGTTGAGCAAGCCATGTGGGACATCTTAGGCAAGAGCCTAGAAGTACCAGTCCACCAACTCCTCGGTGGAGCATGCCGCGACAAGATCAGGATTTACGCTCATGTCGGTGGACGTACACCTGAAGAGTGCTCGAGAAACGCCCTATCTAAAGCGGAGCAGGGGTTCACAGCCTTAAAAACGGTTGTGTTCGATGCCGTTAGGATTGTTGACACTCTATCGGTTGTGAATAGGGCGGTTGAGAAGTTCAGGGCTATGCGTGATGCCGTAGGACCCGATGTTGACATCGGGATCGATTGCCACGGAAGACTGAGTCCAGCTATGGCTGTAAGGATGGCGAAGGCTCTCGAACCCTATTACCCGATGTTTCTGGAAGAGCCTTGCCTACCAGAGAACGTTGACACTATGGCAGTGGTTGCCCGTTCGACATCGATCCCGATAGCCACGGGAGAGCGCTTATTCACCAAATGGGGATTCAGAGAAATCCTTGAAAAGCAGGCAGCTTCAATTCTTCAGCCCGACGTGTGTCATGCTGGCGGCATCTTGGAATGTAAGAAGATCGCGGCTATGGCGGAAACCTACTATGCTGCGATCGCGCCTCACAATCCCCTCGGACCGATTGCCCTGGCTGCCTGCATCCAACTAGACGCTTGTATTCCCAACTTCCTGATTCAAGAGCAAGTAACCCTCGGCGAAGGCTACCTTGTCAAGCCCTTCACCGTGGAAGGTGGGTACATAATTCCTCCCAAGGAGCCAGGGTTAGGCATAGAGCTTGACGACGAACTTGTCAAAGAGAAGATTTACGATGGAGGATGGGAGACTCCGCGCCTATATCACGAGGACGGCTCTGTAGCAGACTGGTAATAGAGCGACGGAGTATGGAATACGGCTTGTGGATGAAGGGTAAGGACACGGAGCAGATGCTTATTAACGGACTTGCCAAGCCGATTCTTCTCTGACTTGGCTTGGCAACACCGGCTTATCCAATATTATTAGCGCGCGTGCGTCTAAGAGCTATGAAAATCATCGCGTTTGAGTGCGTTGCTGATGAGCTCGCTTCGAAGATATCTTCATACGAAGGATAGAAGATATCGGTGAGTAAAGATGGTAGGACTCTCTCGGCGGGTTATGGCGCTTGAAGCGATAGAATTGCGTGCTAATCCGCTTCTTAGAGAACTGGAGAAATTGACTCCTTGGCTCTACTAGCTTCTTGTTTGGAAGACATCGAGGAATCTGGCGACTGCAGTTATTACATAAGATTTATTCGTACGTTTACTTCAGTTATACCGCGGTCTTTGTATGACTGAATACCGAAGTAAGACTGGCCCCAAGGGACAAGTCGTCATAATGAAGGAGCTTAGAGAGAAACATGGTCTGAAGGAGGGCAGGTTGGTTGAGCAGATCTCGACAGAAAGAGGCGTCTTGTTGGTGCCAGTTTCTGCTGACGACCTGTTAAGGGAGCTCGACACTGTGGCTGAGAAGATAGGCAATGTTTGGCCTAAGGGCGTTTCGGCTGTTGACGCTATTAGGGAAGACAGGGAGAAGTCATGGTCAAAGAAGTGACTCTGGACTCTTCTGTTCTCGTCTCAGCATTTGTGAAAGACGATAAATCTAGGCCCATAGCGCGGCAAGTAATTGAGAAGATATTTCACGGAGAATATCGAGCCAATACTAGTGCCATCGTATTCGTTGAGGTTTGTGGATCGATCTCTAGAAGAGCAGGGGTAGAT
>CAZQDW010000058.1:3789-8585 GCA_964592315.1 uncultured Candidatus Bathyarchaeia archaeon | reverse complement strand
CTATCAAAAGGAGGTCAATCTTACTTAGGTCGACTTTCCGCAAGGCTTTTGAAACGAGGTTCGCGTCCAAGTGGCATTCTTTGCCGGTATTTATGGGGATAGATTCGACTCCGTGCCTAGCTATCATCTCAGCATCGATGGTTGTGGTCAAATCTCCCTTGAAGACGGCTATTCTATATCTGTCTTTCAAGGTCTCAATCATCTTCTCAATCAGAGAGGTCTTCCCAGATCCGATCGAACCCATAACGTCTACAGCCCTAACACCGTATTTTCTGAGTGTCCCTCTGTTCTCCTCTGCAAGCTTCTCATTTGCCTTAAGGATGTTGACATCTAATTCGATATCATAGATTTCTCCTTCTTCAGCTTCGACAACGCCTTTCAGATTCGATCTCAAGAAGGACAGCCTCATGAACTTCAGTCCTTTGAAATTGCTTTGTCATGAAACAGATTCGTCGGAGTCTTTAAGGATCTGATCCCAAAGTTCAAGGGTCTCTTCCGCCGACTTTTTGTCAATCACTTGGATAGCGTACCCAGCGTGGACCAAGACGTATTCCCCCACTTCGGCGTCAACGAGCATGACGTTAGCTTCTCTAACAACCCCGTGGCCGAAGTCAACTTTTGCGGTTGAACCGTCCACTGAGACGACTTTTGCAGGTATTGCTAGGCACATTTTCTCGCATAGAATTCCCTTACGGCAAGATTAAAACCTTTCATTCAGGAAGGGATCTGCTGCAACGATTGCCTGTCCAAAGGCGGTTCCGCCGTCACCGGGGGGAACATCGTGATGAACGAAGAAACTTAAGCCTCTGGCTTCCACCATACCCTTGATCGTCATTGTGATGTGTCCGTTGTAGGCCACGCCACCCGAGAAACCTATGGCCTTTACTCTGAGCCGATCTGCCTCTTCTAATGCGAGCTCCGCCAAGCCACGAGCGATGTAGGACTCCGCGGAGTAAGCAAGGTCCTTTATTGAGTGACGATCCCTTTCGTGAAATATCTCTAGGACCAAGGACGTAGTGTCCAAACTCTTACCGGCGACCTTGGGCTTCAAGCCCAGCACGTCCGTGCCATTGATGGCCGCTGACTCCAACTTCATAGCAGGTTCACCTTCGTATGTTCGCTGGTAGCATACGCCTAGAATTGCCGAGATCGCGTCCAATAGCCGACCACAACTTGTAGTTTCCGGGAACGATCCTCTCTCCAGTTGCTTAATCACCACTTCAACTTCTCTTATCCCATGAAGGAGATAGTCACTTCTGGAGCGGAGCCAGTTATCAACATCTGCTTTGTTGTACAGAATGCCTGCAGCAATCCTCAGCGGGTAGCGAGTCGCCAGATCACCGCCAACTAGGGGCTGCTTCTGAAGGTGAGCCAAACGTTTGAAGCCCTCAGAGTTGCAGTATAGTATCTCCCCTCCCCAAGCCTCACCGTCCGAGCCATAGCCGTAACCATCACATGCTATGCCCACTATCTCGTCAATGTTACGCTCGGCCACTAACCCAGCGATATGAGCATGATGATGCTGAATAGGAATAACAGGACAACTGAACCTTCCTCCGAGATCTTGGGCTAACCGTGTCGTGTTGAATGTCGGATGCAGGTCGCAAGCTATGACTTCAACCTTACTGTTTGTTAAGTGCGTTAAGTGGTCTATGGTATCTCTCAGAAACTGAAGAGTCTCAAGGTTCTCTACATCACCCACGTATTGTGAGATGAAAGCCTTGTTTCCTTGGCGGATGCAGGCATTTACATTCTCCTCAGCCCCGACGGCTAACACGCAACGGTCAGAAGAAGAATTTAGTATGATAGGCTCCGGAGCGTAACCCCTTGACCGACGGACTAAGATCGGTTCTCTTCCATGGAGCCTAATCACACTGTCGTCACATCTGTGGGCTATCGGACGATTATGGAGAAGGAAGTAGTCGACGTCGCCACCAAGCCTCTTCAGGGCTTCTTTCTCCTCGATTACTATGGGCTCGTTGGGTGGGTTGGCGCTCGTCATAACAAAAGCGGGCTCTTGAACCTTGTCAAACATCATAACGTGTAGACCCGTGTACGGAAGCATCACGCCTATGTTGTGGAGTCTTGGCGAGATTAGATCGGAGAGATAATAATCTTCATTCTTCCTCAGAAGAACAATCGGTCTAATGTATGATGTCAAGAGCTTAGCCTCGTCCTCTGAAACCTCTGCAAAGGACTCTGCCGCCTCGAGGTTTCTAGCCATAATGGCGAATGGCTTTTGAGATCTATGCTTGACCTTCCTCAATCTGGCAATCGGATCGGATCTTGTTGTGGACGTCGCTACGTGAAAGCCGCCATTCCCTTTGACCGCAACTATGTAGCCTTCTTCGAGGAGTTTTCCAGCTTCTCTTATGGGATCTTTGTAAGCTAACGGTTCTCCCCGGCTCGTTGTGAGGTACGCCTTCGGTCCGCATCGACTACAAGCCACGGTTTGTGCGTGGAAGCGGCGGTCGGACGGGTCAGTATATTCTCCTGCGCAAGAGCTGCACATCGAGAAAGATTTCATGGTCGTGTTCGGACGGTCGTATGGAAGATGATCGATGATCGTGTACCTTGGACCGCAGTCCGTGCACGTTATGAAGAAGTAGTTATAACGCCTATTTCCGGAATCTCGGAGTTCCTTCAGGCATTCATCACAGATCGCCACGTCAGAAGGAATAATCGACCCAGAAAGGGCATACGTCTCAGAGCTTCTCCGAATTCTGAAACTCCGGTACCTACCTTTGCTTCTTGAAAAGTTCGTAGAGATATCGTGTATCCGTGCGAGAGGAGGATGGTTCTCCCTCAGATCCTGCAAGAAATTGTCAATTGCGGCCTTCTCTCCTTCAACAACGATATCAACAGCTGCATCTCCACGGTTTCGCACAAATCCGACAAGTTCGTTTTTCACGGCTATTCGGTAGACAAAGGGACGGAAACCAACCCCTTGGACTATGCCGCTAACTCCGATCTCAGCACGCAAAGACGAGTCGCATCCTAATCTGGTCATTTGATGAAGAGTATCGCATAATTTATGTTTTTGTCATGTTTTGAAATCAGTGGGAGGCATAAGACATGAAAACTGGGGAGACTAAGGTCGTTGATACACTGACGTGTTACGAAGAGATCGCTCAAGAATATGACCAGTGGGAAGAGCTCAAGACAGTGAGTCAAGCAGAGGAGAAAGTACTCTTGAGCCTAATGAGCAATGTAGAAGTATGGGAGATTTTGGACGTTGGTTGTGGGACAGGTAGATACGCCAAGCGATTTGAGGATCTCGGAGCTCATGTGGTTGGAATAGATATTTCCAAAAAGATGATTCATATAGCAAAGACCAAAACTAAAATGGCCCTCTACGTTGTTGCGGATGCTTCGCATCTCCCTTTCCAGGACAAGGTATTTCAAATCGTTCTTTCAGCGCAGGTACTCAATCATATTAAGAACCTTAGACTCTTCCTAACTGAGATGTTGAGAACTTGTCGAATAGGGGGCGAACTGATTATGTCATCTGTCTGGAGAGAAGGGTTCCATGAGGTTAAGGAATTTCCTGAGTACTTTGGAAAGGATTTCGGGTTTACTGTGCAGGAGTATCTTTACCCACCGAATATTCTTCACAAGGCCCTCTCAGAACTGGCTGCGCGGATCACTCACTCCGTCGTCTCACTCTATATTGAGTATGGAGAAGGACAAAAGCGTATCCACATAGTTAGGGCTAGGAAGGAGTAGCGGCTCTTCTTTCGACAACCAGACGCACCTATACAGTCCTCAAAAATGTTAACAAGAATAAGCTTAAAGGCCCGATCGCATGATCATCTCGGCTACTGCCTCATCGACCTCTTGAGTGGTTGAGCAACCGCCCAGATCGTACGTTCTAACCTTCCCTTCCCTCAAGACTTCCGTGACAGCTTTTTCCATCATCTCTGCGGCTTTCTTCTCATTTAAGTACTCCATCATCATCTTCGAAGCGAGGATGGTTGCAATCGGGTTCACTTTTTTCTGTCCAGCATACTTGGGCACAGAGCCGTGAACTGGCTCAAACATCCCATAATCGTCCCCAACGTTGGCTCCAGCCGCCAACCCCAATCCCCCCACCGTCTGAGCAGCCTCATCTGAAAGAATGTCGCCAAACATGTTCGTGGTGACGATCACGTCGAACTTTTCAGGCTCTTTGATAAGCCTCATCGCCATAGCGTCTATGTGAACATCGTCTACATGAACCTCTGGGAATTCCTTGGCCACGTCTTGGATAGCTTCCATAAAGATCCCATCGGTCACCCTAAGTATGTTCCTCTTATGAACGGCAGTGACATGCCTCTTTCGGTTCGATGCTGTTTTGAAAGCAAGTCTGGCAATTCTCTCAGAAGCCTTCCTCGTGATCACTCTCAAGGCGACACCGAACCCGGGCGCAACTTCGAACTCGTTGCCGATGTACAATCCCTCAGTATTCTCGCGGAGTACAATCAAGTCAATATCGGGCTTCAAGGAGGCAACACTTGGCAACGTCCTAGACGGTCTTATGTTGGCATAGAGGTCGAAGGCTTTCCGAATGGTCACCGCGACGCTAGGAGGTGAACCGGGCTCCTCAGGCGTGGTCATGGGACCCTTCAAGCAAGCGTCAGTTTTCCTCAACATCTCCAACGTTTCGGATGGAAGATTTGTTCCATACTTATCTACACAGTTTAGGCCAGCTTTGCCGTATACAAATCTTAGTTCCAGGTCTCCTAGAACCTTCTGCGCAGCGTCTAGGACCCTTAGCGCAGCATCAATAACTTCTGGACCTACGCCGTCGCCGGGTA
>CAZQDW010000058.1:0-3689 GCA_964592315.1 uncultured Candidatus Bathyarchaeia archaeon | reverse complement strand
CGTAGAGTAGGCTAGACTGCTGGCGCCGAGTTTAGGATTATGAGATATAACAATGATTAAATAATCCCTTGTATCTCTGTCTTCAGCGACATAAGGTGAACCGATGGACATAGAGACAAAGATTGAGTTGATCAAGCGGCCTCCGACAGAGGAGATTTTGGTAGAGGAAGAACTCAGACAACTCTTGGAGACGAACGAGCATCCTCAGCACTATATAGGTTTTGAGATTTCTGGGCTGTTGCATCTAGGGAATCTTATGGTCTCCGGTTTCAAGATAAACGATTTTTTGAAGGCAGGAATAAAGTGTCAAGTCTACCTTGCAGACTGGCACAGTTTCATCAACAATAAGCTTGGCGGCGATTGGGATAAGATTCTGAAAGCTGCAAGATACTACGAAGAGGCTTTCAAGCTTTTCTGTCCCGGGGCAAAAATCGTCTTAGGTTCTGACCTTTATCACAGTAACGACGAATACTGGAGAAGGATACTCAAGTTTTCTAAGCATATGACGATTACAAGAACCTTGAGGTGTATGACCATAATGGGTAGAAGCGAGTATGAGAAACTGGATCTTTCTCAGTATTTTTATCCGCCGATGCAGGCAGTCGATGTAAAGGAGATAGGGGCGGACATGCCTCATGGCGGTATGGATCAGAGAAAGGCTCATGTACTAGCAAGGGAAGTCTTTCCCCGAATGGGTTGGGAGAAGCCGGTTGCGGTTCACCACCATCTTCTGATGGGAATAGCAAAGCCAGTTGAACTCAAGACGAAAGACAAACTAGAGCAAGTTATAGCCAGCAAGATGAGCAAATCAAAACCATGGACCGCGATTTTCATCCATGATGCGGAAGATCAGGTAAAATCGAAGTTGCAGAGAGCTTGGTGTCCGGAGAAACAGGTTGAAATGAACCCTGTATTGGAAATTGCGAAATACGTGGTATTCCATGAAAAAGAGTCTTTCGAGATACAAAGGGAATCCAGGTTTGGAGGTTCCGCAGAATTCCAGAGCTACGAGGAATTGGAAAATGCCTACGGAAAAGGAGAGGTGCATCCAAAGGACCTGAAAGAAAACGTTGCAAGGAACATATCCGAGATTACGGAACCCATCAGAAAACATTTCGAGAAACATGCTGAGTTCTTAGAAGTCTTCAAATCAGCAGAGATCGTAAGGTAGTCGCTCTTCAAGCCCAAGTCATAAAGAACCAAGAAAGCTCAGTGTTGGCAACTTTTCTACTTCCCATTTCCATTAAAGTTCTGTCCGAAGCCCAAGCAGTTCGGAGATTCCAGAAAAGTAGGTGAGCAAGGATAAAATGAGAGCTTGGTTGAAGTTACGGTGAGTCGCATATCCGCTCTGAGTTTTTCATGCTCTTGACTAAACCTAATAAGATTTATAAGTGCACGACCGAAGGTTATCCAGCATAAAATTTGAGGGGGTTGAGAAAATCTTTGAGGAAGTATTTCCGATAAAAAAGGCGATCCCTATAATAGTTGTGACATGGGTTCTCTCAGTGGTTTCAACTGTTGCCATAGTCTATATTGCGCCAGACTTCTTTCCTATCAAAACCAATCAAATAGCCGATAGCGCGATTACATCAGTTAAGATTGCCGATGGAGCCATTATGACAACGAAACTAGCCGATGGATCTGTGATATCTGCAAAGATTTTGGATGGAACCATAACAGCAGTGGACATGGCTGACGGATCAATAGTAACAGCCAAAATTTCGAATGGATCTGTAACTTCAAACAAGATTGCCAACGGAGCAGTGACCTTGGACAAAATTGCTGACGGAGCTGTAGTTTCCATTAAACTAGCTAATAGTTCGGTGACCTCTGCGAAAATATTGGACGGAGCTATAACTTCAGCAGACTTGGCCAATGGCTCCATCATCACAACTAATATTGCAGACGGGGTGGTAACCACGGCAAAGATTGCAGATAGAGCGGTTACGAGCGACAAAATCGTTGACAATGCCATCGTGACGATTAAGTTGGCTGACGGATCAGTGACCTCGGCGAAGATCCTAGATGGAACAATCACGGCAGCCGACCTGGCTACGAGCTCAGTTAGTACAATCAAGATCGCTGATGGCGCAGTTACGAATGTCAAGTTGGAAAGCAAAGCAATTCCATTTGATTCTACATACAGTACAGATACGGATTCGACCACATCAACAACCTTTGAAGACATGCTTGACATGTCAGTAAGTATAAGTTTGGGGAGAAAAAGTCACGTGTTAATACTATTCAGCTGCAACGCTTACCAATCGTTATCAACAGCCTCTATCATGATTCGGGCACGAGTTGGAACACTTGATGCTCAACCAGGATCAGTGTTTCTAATTTCTAGTAATCCAGCATCTAGCAGCTCATACACTTACAACTTCTATCTACCGAACGTTGCCGCCGGAACCTATACTGTCAAGATACAATGGAGTGTGTCATCAGGCGAAGGACATGTCGGGGATCGAACCTTAACTGTTATAGGGCTGCCAACATAGTCGCCGAATGTTCAGTTCTTTGCATGGGAATCCAGATTCCTTATCCAACCTAGTAAAGTATAAGATTGAAAGTCTGAGTCTGAGGACTAAGCTTTTATCTGGTATATGAAAAGATAATGGCTTAATGAAGGAAGGAAGCCTATGGTCCTTGCAGGTAAGGTCTTCAAGCTGAGCGAGCAGCTCTCGCTATTAGATATAGCTTCTAAGCTGGACAATTATAGGACTGAAGAGACCTATGAGGAAGGAGAATACAAGTTTAGCCTAATCACTGAGATCGCCCATTTGACACCCCGTAATGGTATGGTGACGGGCTTGTACTCTCACGACTATCTGGCTCACATCTTCCACAGGGGAAGAACGATCCCGCAACCTAGAACAATTGAAACCTTGTTCTGCTTTGCAGTGAATCGAGATAGAACCCTTTTGACTGTTGTCGAAAAGAAACGGATAGCGAACAATATTGCCAATCACCTAGGCCATTTGATCTTTGAAAAATGGGGCGGCGTCATCGAAGCTAGGATACCGCCGGAGACCCTGCGCGAGTTTCACCTAAAGAACCCAGAGGACACGAAGATAACTTTCTTTGATAATGTGGACATACCTAACATTGATAAGCTCTCTCTTTACGGTCCAGACTTGGTTGCAACCAGTCTATTCGAGGATTACTCCAAGCATGGCGACTTATGGTATATTGTAGCTAGGTCTAGGGAGTACGGATATGTGGTCGGGATCACCCGAGACGCATGCATTGTCATCTTCAACGAGGCGGACAAACTGAAATACTTAGATTACGTGAGAAAAGAAGTTTACCCCCTCGTCCTATGACTCATACCGCTGACCGGGCCGGCCGATCGATATGCATGAGGAATCCGGGTGTCTCAGGATATCGCGAAGCTAACGGAAGAGATTCTATCCGAAGCCAAGTCTGCTGGTGCATCCCTCGCAGGCGTCGCCGATCTCAATCTATTAAGAGAACTCCCAACTTTCGGCGGGCTATCTCTTGACAAGTTCAGATACGCGGTCTCAGTGGGCGTCGTTCTTCCCAGCCAAGTTATTGAGATGATAACCGCTGACGATCCTGGAATCCTTTACGCATGGGCTTATAGGACTGGGAATCTTACCCTAGAAAACATAGCATTCAGGATCGCCTCAAAGATCACGGGTTGGGGATATCGCGCTCTTGTCATCCCT
>CAZQDW010000057.1:0-8641 GCA_964592315.1 uncultured Candidatus Bathyarchaeia archaeon | reverse complement strand
ACTTGCCTTCATTGACATATATCACAACTACAAAAGTGCTGTGTTCTAAGTCTATCTTTTGGGTTTGGCATGGATTGGCGCTTGGCTTCCATGCTATTGGTTGTTCTTCTCTGCAATAGGATTGGGAAAGTCGTAGGAATCTAGAACCATTTCTATTCGACAATGAGAAATCCTACGAACAGGATCCTATTATTCGAAGACCAGATTTAGGAAGTCTACTTTTCCGAGATGTTTGTGATCGTTTGAGTATGCTTCGTAGACTCCTGTTCTAGTCATTATGGCGACGTTGATTCCGTCATTGAAGTCGATGTCGTAGAGGCGCATGTTGTTAGCTCCCAAAAGAAGATCATCTTTGTCGAAGCCCACTACCTGCAAGCTTCTGTAAGATAGGATCTTCTCAAGGGTTGGCTTGATGTCGCCCTGCTTACCCATGGCCTCCAATACCCATGCAACCTCGCACAGAACCAGCATCGAGGTTACAGTTTTCTCGCCGTGTTCAATGCGCTCGAGTATTCGTCTGGCACCTTCACCGAATCGAGGGTGGCGGGTGGCGCTATAGATGAATACGTTTGTGTCTACAAACCGCTTCATTTCAGCTCATCTGCCAGCCTCTTCCTGATGTGTGCTCTGGCTATCTGCTTTGGCTCTTCGATTGGGGCCTCCACCTTTATGCTGCCGTGCAGGGCTTCCGTTGGTTTTTCGTAAGTCGTGACTGGTAGGAGAATTATCTGCCCTCTATGGTCTCTTATGATCAGCCTGGAACCCTCCTTCACCCCATATTTGTCTCGAAGCTCTTTGGGGAGGACTATGCGGCCATACTTCCCGATCTCGACGGACAAACTTATCACTGACATATATTGAGGAAAATGGCAAATAAAAGATTTTTGGCAAAAATGCCAAGGCGGTCAAGTTCTATTATGTGGACTCTCTCAGTTCTTCCATTTTCCCTTCGAGCCTTTCTAGCTTGTCCTTTGTATCGATTTGGTAGGCGAGTGCTGATAGGTAGTCTTCGAATGCGGGGGAAGTAAGCTTGTCAAAGGATATGGAAGAGGGCCTAGTGGTTGCTAGGGGGACAATCACTAAGGAAAGTGGTTACTTGATTAACAGGGTCACCATAATAGGGTCTGAAGGGGTCATCTTCGTCATTAAAAACTCCTCTCTTAGAAGGAGACTGCTAAGGAGGTTAAGAGGATGCCTGAGACTGAGTGGAAGGTGGAAGGAGCATGAGTAGAGTTAGAGTGATGGTTGCCTTCTGGGATTTGAACTTGTCCATATAGGTCTTTGAGGAGGCTGAGTTTGTTCAGCCTTTAGAGGTAGATGAGGGGTGAGGCGTTTAAGACGGTCAACGGCTCCGGTTACTCTTGTAGGGCTGCTTTGATGTCTTCTTCTAGGTCCTTTTCGGTATATCTGAACTGGATTCCTTTTTCAGCTGTTTTCATCATCATCTCTCTGAGAGTTACGTCCGCGAGTCTTGCTGCTCGCCAAAGGGTCACCTTTCTTTTCTGGTAGAGCCTTATGGATCGTTCTATCTTCCATTCTTCGACTGCTTTTGTACCCATCTGTGACCCAACTTGGTAATACAATAATGTAATATATAAAATTGAGGACATAGGTAAATTCCCTCGAAGCGGGTGTTTGAGGGCAACTCTTATATCCGCGTGGGTCAAGATATCTATTTGTGGGAACATGACTGTCGTAACGATGAGTTCAAGGGGGAGATTAACACTTCCGGCTGAAGTAAGAGCCAAGATCAGCGCGGAAAAATTCCTAGTTGTTTTTGAAGGAAACTCGATAAGGTTGATCCCATTATACGATCCGTTGGAGCTGAGGGGGGCTTTAAAGATTCCTTGGAGCGTTCAGGAGCTTGAAGAGGCAGGCGAAGAGTTCTTATCCAAGAGAGTTGAGGGGTAGGTTTCTCCTAGACACTGACGTTTTCATCTCATACATTAGAGGCGACGAACTCGCAGACCATGCGGGAAAGGTTGTTGAGTCCATAGTTGAGGGCAGTTTGGACGCGTATGTGTCGTCGATGCTGTATGATGATGTAACGTGCGGTCTACGGGCAAAGGGTATGAATATGGGGGAAGTGATTCAAGTCCTCACGGCTATCGCATCAATACCTCATACGTCCTTGCCAGTGACCCCCGCAATAGCCATAAGTGCCTTGACTCTGTACATGCAGCAGGCCGGCCCAAGGAAAATCCATTACTTCGATGTCTTCCACGTAGCAACCGCAAGAGTCCATGAACTGCCGATTATCACAAGCGACACATACATAAATGATCAACAGAAAACACTGGGCGTAACTGCCTTAGATTTGAGGAAGATATGATTTTATCCTTTGCTTTTGCTGGTAACTTGCACTGAGGTTTGGGAACGAGGAAAGTTAGCAGTTCTGATGTTGCGGTTGGTGTCCCCACTCTCAATGAGGAGGAAGGTATCGGTCCTACTCTTCGTGAGCCTAAGGGCGATTCAGGTGACTTGTTTCTTCTCTTTGTTGATGGCAACAGCACAGACAGGACGGTGGAAGCTGCCAAGGAAGTGAATGCCGAGGATTTGGACTGAAGGGCAGGTTGACTAGATAAGGAACTCTGGGGTCTTGGGTTGAGGATTCCTCTGTTCCAGCCTCCCTCACCTCTTCATGTAAGGGATAAGACGAGAACACCCGCATCTATACCTGAAGGGGATGGAAAGCTCAAATCTTTTGATGAGTATGTATCTGGCAGGGGTCTTCGGTGGATATGAGAGTTAAGGTTACAAGAGGGGGTATTCTTATTCCTGAGGGGCTTTTCAGGGAGATGATGAGCGCGTATGTTAAGATGGAGCAGGTTCTGGCCACTCTGGAGACGCTTGCGGATGAAGAGGTGTTAAAGACTATTGAGAAGAGCAGAGAAGAGGTGGCTAAGGGCGAGTACGTGGAATGCTCGCAGAAGCTAGTCTGACATTAATCTGTTTCAACCCCTACCCCTCTAGGTTTTTTCGCTTCTGACTGGCACTATTTGCGGAAGTTTAGAGAAGTTCAATTGGATGCCCTTTCTGACGCAGTTCAGTCTAGTTTGGGCGGCAAAGGTTAATTGGGATGAAAAGAAGTAGGTGTCACTGGTGCTAAGGCTTGGTGGAATCAGTCACTATTCCTAAGGAACTGCTGAAAGACCTCTATAATGGGCTTGCAAGAGTTGAGGAGGTCCTAGCAACGCTTGAAGAGTTAATGGACAAAGAAGGCTTAGAGAGAATACATAAGGCCGAAGACGAATACAGAAAAGGGAAATACGTTACAATAAAGAGTAGCGGTGAAATCGGGAAATATGCTGAGTGACTGAACGGATTGGCCTATAAAGCTGCTTTGACTCAGAGTTTTCTCAAGGAATTCAAGAAACTCCCGGACCGTGTGAAAGAAAGAATCTCAAGGGCCATTAATGAGGTAATCACCAATCCACTTCTAGGGGTCAAGTTGCGAGGTGAACTTGAGGGACGCTGGCGGTGGAGAGTGGGTAAATATAGAATCGTATGCCTGATCGACCAGGAGCAGCGGCTCATTGTTTTACTGGATGTAGGTCCAAGAAAGACGGTTTACGAGTAGAAGAGTCACATATCTTTCCATCAGAATAGGGATTGCTATCTGCAACTTTTTTTTCGGACTTTGGGTATACGACTCTGCAGTTGGGGCTTTTGGGGAACTCTGGGGTTTTGCGTTGAAGATTCCTCTGGCTAAGCCCGTCATCTCTGCAAGTGCGTCGGACTTAATGGCGTTCTCTTCTGTTGCTACTGATAGCGATCGCCGGGATGCTTGAGACCTGATCTTGAGGCTGTTTCTGTTGCTCAATGCAGAAGGGGTTATGGTTTCTGTTGTTGTGCCAGCTTTCAACGAAGGTGCCAGTTTGGGTTCTGTTCTTCTTCGCACTCATCAGACACTCCAAGGGTTGGCGCTGCCCTATGAGTTGATTGTGGTTGATGACGGGTCTACCGATCAGACGGCAGCTACTGCTATCTCGCACGGGGCTAGGGTCATTTCGAACGGTGGCAACCTGGGCAAGGGCTATGCTCTTAGGACGGGGCTTGATGAGGCGAAGGGTGACTTGATGGTTACTCTGGATGCTGATGGTGAGAATCGGCCTGAAGAGATTCAGTTGCTGCTTGAGCCAATTCTGAAAGGTTATCCACCTCCGGATGTTGTCATAGGCTCCCGTTTCGCTGGCGATATTGAGCCGGGTGCTGCAACGTTTTCGCACATATTTGGTAACAAGATCCTCAATGTGGTGATCTTCTTCTTGACTGGAAGATGGGTTTCGGATTCTCAGTGTGGGTTTAGGGCTTTCAAGCGAGAATTGGTTCAGAGTCTGTCGTTGGAGTCGAAGGGGTATGAGATTGAGTCTGAGATGACCGTTAAGTTGCTGAAGAGAGGCTGTGCTGTGATGGTAGTTCCGGTAACGTATAGCAGACGGGTTGCAGGTTCGTCGAGGCTTCGCACCTTCAGAGACGGCTTCAGGATCCTGAGAACCATCATCAGAGTCTTTTTTGCCAGTTGATTCTGCCTTAGGAATCTGCAAAGAGCATCAATCTGAAACGATGCGGAGGCCTAAGGGGTGCATCACCATAGCTCGCCCCCACGGCTAGTGAGGTTAAGGATGAAGCTCATAGGCTCATGAGAACAGCAACGAATGCTTATGGCCGCTTGCCGTCGGCTCAGGTTAATGGGACCATCCTTCTACGGGTCAAGCGGGTCTGTCCAGAGGTGTAACCTTTACTCTCTGACGTAGCCAATCATCTCTTCAACATAGAACTCCCAGTGGTCAATTATGCCCAGAAGTGTTTCTTCTATCTCAAACGAGTAGGTTTCCGCACGTTCGATACATACATAATGTCCACATCCGATTATTTTTCCAGTTCTGTCGTAGATGCTAACCACGATCTTTGGGGGCCGCGTATATTCTCCTCCCGTGTTTCTGATCTCGCCTGTAGCATGGAAATTCCCGTCTTTCTCTTCCACAGTAGGGTCCAATACTCTGTACTCTCTGTAAGGAATGTACATAGTACTTCCTGCGTAGGATGGCCAGATGTCATGTCGTGTGAGGTTTGCGTATCGGTCAGGGGACTTCCAGATTCTCATGTGGAAGGGTGCGACCTCTCCTGGTAATAGACAGGGTCTCAGGGCTCCGGCTTTTGCGGTTCCCAAGGCTGTGTCTGAACTGTCAAAGAACATGGCTCTAACCTCGATCAAAGTCAATCTCTGATTTCCCGTATTTTTCACTTCCCCTATGATGTGGATGTAGCCGTCCTTTTCTGAGACGCTGTACTGTGTTATCTCAACGGCGAGGGTTGGGCGTTCGAATATTTCCCGGATAATCTCCTTTTCGTTGACGTCCACACCTATGTTCTCAAGTAGCCACTTTGCATCAATTATATCGTCTTCTGAATAGCGTATCGTAATGTCGTCGCTTGTTATGTCGCCTAACAAGGTCCAAAGTGCAATCTGGACTGCGCTGAGGGATCTTCGCAGTTCGGGAGCTGACTTGAAGGATTTCATGAGTTCTACGACTTCCGTCCTATAGTTGCCAGTATTGTTTTGCAGCGAAAGGGTTTCAAAGGTAGAGGGATTGTCTCGGTCAATGTCCAGGCAGTAGGCCTCGATCGTTACTCCCAACTCTGCTTTAGGTTTAAGAGTGATTGTTCGTTCCTCCGCTATGATCATGTTCTGTCCTGCTCCAGAGTTGATCAATACCCATCCAGGCTCGATCTCAATTTTCAATCCATATTCAACCTTACTTCCAATCCACAAACCTATGGAGTCCCCAGAACAATACCCTGTCCCACTGAACTGGGCGTTCACAATCCCTTGCTCAACAGCTTCGACAAGCGAGTACGTCACCTCAGGCTCAGGTTTCCTTGTTAGAGTCCAGTAGAGAAGACTGCAGAATACGCAGAATATGGTGAAGACGATCAGAACCGCCTTTTTCGACATTTTTACATCCCTCTGAGCCCAATCACAATCCGGGATTGCAGTTTCTATATGTATGCCCTTCACCTTTTAAGCCTACCCCAATGCTTTTCCATAAGGAAAAACCTCAAATCCGAGTGCCTTGATATGAAAGCAAGCTCGGTTTGAACAACCTTCCCCTCCGAAGACATCTTCCCACATTCTTCCCGTTTGCCATTATTGGCCTTCTTAGGCGAATAAGACAGCGAGATAAACAGTCTCCGGTGTCTTGAAGATTGAAGATTCCTCTGGCTAAGCCTATCTTCGATGATGAGATGAAGGACGCGGCTTTGGATGCCCTTCAGAATGAGAGGTTCGTTCTGGGCGAGAGTGTCTTCAAGTTTGAGGAGGAGTTTGCCCGTTACTGCGGCGCCAAGCATGCTGTCTCGACCAATTCCGGGACCTGTGCTCTGCAGTTTTCTCTTCTTGCTTTGGGCGTCAGACCTGGAAACCATATCATAACGACTCCGTTTTCCTTCATAGCAACTGCAAATGCTGCCTTGCATGTCGGTGCCACTCCTGTTTTTTCTGACGTAGAGATGGAGACCTGCAATATTGATCCTAGGCTTGTCAGAGGTGAGATGACTGGGAAGGTTCAGGTCGTTATTCCCGTTCATCTTTACGGTTTTCCAGCCGATATGGATCCGATTCTAGAGGCCTCGCGGGAGAACGGGGTTGCTGTTGTTGAGGATGCTTGTCAGGCTCATGGGGCTGAGTATTTCGGGCGGAAAGTCGGCGGGATTGGGGACGTAGGCTGCTTCTCTTTCTACCCTTCAAAGAACATGACTGTCTGTGGCGACGGAGGCATGGTGGTCACTAATGATGAGGACTTGGCCAAGAAGGTTGCGAAGCTAAGGGACTGTGGCAGGTCGTCCCATTATGAGCATGATGTTGTTGGGTTCACTTCTAGGCTGAACACTGTTAACGCGGCGATAGGTAGAGTTCAGCTTCGTAGGCTTGATGCGTGGAACAGGAAAAGGCGTGAGCATGCAGAACTCTATAGTCGTCTCCTTTCTGTTGTTGATGGCATTGTTCTGCCTCGGAAGGCATCTTCCGACATTCTGCCCGTTTACCACCTCTATGTGATTAGGACGGGTCCTAGGGACCAGTTGAAGGCTTGGCTTGAAGCGAATGGCGTCCAATGCGGTGTCCACTACCCTGTTCCGATTCATCTTCAACCCGTTTACAAGAGGATGTTCGGATATGCTGAGGGAGATTTTCCCAATTCTGAAATGTTGTCTCGAACGGTTTTGAGCCTCCCAATGTTCCCCGACCTCAAGCACGAAGAAGTTGGGTATGTCTGTGAGAAGATTAGCGAGTTCTACGCTCATGAAATTGCGAGGGCTTAACATTTGAAAACGGTTAATGTGGCTGTCATCGGCGCTGGTTACTGGGGCAAGAAAGTCACAGGAGAGTATGCTAGACTCTCCAAAGAGGACTCTGGCCTTCATCTGTTCGGTGTTTGTGATCTTTCTGAGGATAATCTGAGGTATTGCAGAGAGAATTTCGGCATACCATTTCTGACGGATGATTACATGAAGGTCCTGGCTTCTCCGGACATTGATGCTGTCGATATCTGCACTCCGAATGAAACGCATTACGAGATCTGTAGAGATGCGCTTGAGTTTGGGAAACACGTTCTCGTAGAGAAGCCTATGACTCTGAAGGCAGAGGAGGCATTCAAGCTTGTGGAGTTGGCTAAGGAGAAGGGCTTGGTTCTTTGTGTTGGCCATATTTTCAGGTTTAGCAATGCGCTTAATGAAGTCAGAAGACTGATCAGAGAGGGGTTCTTTGGGGATATCTCCTACCTCCGGCTTCAGTGGACGACTCTTATGCCGCCGATCGAAGGCAGAGACATAGTCACTGATCTTGCACCACATCCTTTTGATATCTTGAACTTTCTTCTCGATGAATGGCCACAGAAGATCACCTGTAAAGCCAAGCCTTGCCGCAGAAACAGCTTAGAAGAGGTTGCGCACATAGTTGCTGAGTTTGATGGCAATCTTATGGCTTACATGGAGTTGAGCTGGCTTCATCCTGGAAAGACCCGCGAGGTGCTTGTTGCCGGTTCAAAGAGGATCGCGAAGATTGACTGTTTAACCCAGGAAGTGACCGTCTTTGAGAATGGCCGATCCCACAGGCTTGAGGTTGAGAGCAACAATACGATTGAGGCTGAGATAGGGCATTTTTGGGAGTGCATTCAGAACAATGGCTTAGCCGGTTTTGAGGTTCAGAATTCCGGGATCATAGGGGGAGAAGTAGTTAGGCTGCTGGAGGTTGCAAGACGATCGTTAGAAGAGGGAAGAACGATCTCGACGAGGTCTATGCAGAGGATGAGGCCGGTTTCGCGGTACTCCGTAATAAAGGATGCCCGCATTGGCGATGGCACCCGGATCTATGATCAAGTCAACCTCTATGGGTGTGAGATTGGGAGGGGTTGCAAGATAGATGCGTATGTCTATGTTGAGGGGGGCGTGAAGATTGGGGATAACTGCAAAGTTAGAGCTTTTACTTTCATTCCTACGGGCGTTGTGATTGAGGATGATGTTTTCATAGGGCCGAATGTGACTTTCACGAATGATAAGTATCCGAGCGCCAGCGGACAGTGGAAACTGTTGCCCACGAGGGTCAGGAAAGGTGCTTCGATAGGTGCCAACAGCATTATAT
>CAZQDW010000056.1:0-8662 GCA_964592315.1 uncultured Candidatus Bathyarchaeia archaeon | reverse complement strand
ACGATTTCCCTACTTTACTCAGGTGGGAGGACACAATACGGGGAAGGTGGGATGCCGACCGAGATCGAGTTCGAGTTTCTCTATACTAGTGAAAAACAAGGCTGGATTGAAGAAGTCACCACTAAATTTGAGGAGTGGTTCAAGGAAGGGTTCAGGATAACGGTCAAGGTTAGACTCGTGGTGACGGGTACTCATGATACGGTAAATCGCATACTCGATGGAAGTGAGAAGCCCGCGGTTTGGAGCCCCGCTTCCAGCATATGGATTCCCTACATGAACACGAAATGGCGCAGCGTAACAGCCAATGATTATGATATTGCGATAGATTGGACCCCGCTCGTCCTGTCTCCGGTAGTTCTGGCTTGCTGGGGATCATACATACAACAACGCGATGTAACCGGTTTTATGGACCTGTATCGGTTGGCTAAGGTGGGGGTTGACTTCAAATATGGTCATCCTGATCCACTTCTGAGCAATGGGGGAACGATGACTGTCGTCTTAGAGTTCGCCGAAGCCGCTGGCAAGAAGCCTGAAGACTTGACAGTTGAAGACCTAAAGAACGAGACCGTTATCGAGATAGTGAAGACCATAGAGTCTAAAGCCATATACTACGGGAAAAGCACCGGTTTCTTCGGCGCATGGGCTGCCGAGAACGGACCCGATGCGATACAATTCTTTGGGATATACGAAAACGTTGTCATTGACAACTCACTGAAAGCCCTTAAAAAATGGGACGATCCTCTCGTGGCTTTATATCCTGAAAGGGGAACACTTATCGCTGACCACCCATTTGTCATTCTGAATGCGCCTTGGGTAGATCGTTGGCAGAGGTTTGCGGCTGGACAATACCTGCTCTTCCTCCTGAAACCTGAGAACCAAGAACTGGCACAGAAGCATGGTTTCAGGCCCGCCAGCTTCAGCGTGCCTTTGGATCAGACATTGTTTAACCCTTCAAATGGGGTTCAGTACGAGATACGAGTGCCTGTTCTGAAGCCTTTAAAGGGGGAAGTGATGGAGGCGATCTTTACGGCTTGGGTGAAAGTTAGAAACACAGGTATCTAGGTGGTCCAATGCTTCTGAGGTTAAGGAGATCGATTGATTTCTCTAAGAGTGTCGTTTGGGTTACACTTGGTGCGTTCGTAGTCTTTGTGTTGCTCCCTACCTTCTACCTGATCTCTTATGTCTTCCTAAGATGGAACGAAGTAAGGGTTGAGGTGTTCGCAAATCCGATCATTGGAGACGAAAATTGGAAACAGATTCTTAAGGTGCTTTTCTTCTCGTTTCGACTATCCCTATCAACTGTCGCCTTCGACCTCGTCTTCGGAATACCTCTCGCCTACGTGCTCGCTAGAAAGAGCTTCCATGGCAAAAGCCTCTTAGAGGACATTGTAACGCTTCCTTTGGTTATCCCCACATCAGGATTCGGTTTCGCCACACTCATAACTTGGACAACTGTGGCTGGGATAGGGGGGTTCCTGGGTCTGGGTTCGGGGTTGATCCCTCTGAATACGGTAATACCTATCATAGAGGTTCCTTTCGTACTCTTCATCGTCCATGTTGCTCTGACGTTCCCTTACATCGTTCGAACTATTGAGACTAAATTTCGGTCGATAGACATCACCTTTGAGATAGCTTCTAGAACTTTGGGAGCCAGCTCTCTAACAACTTTCAGAAACATACTATCACCTTTATCCGTTCCCGGTATCTTCTCAGGTTCGGTTCTGGCCTTTGCACGTTCGCTCGGAGAGACGGGTGCGACCCTTATTGTGTCTGGTGTGAGTACAACGGCATCGGTAGCAATCGTAAGGTGGACTTCGGAGTTTAAACTGGCTACAGCATCTTTCATGGGAAGCCTTCTTGTGATAATTGCTTGGGTGATAATCCTTCCAGCAGAGCTATACGTAGGTCGAGGAGCACGCTCGTTCAGCATTCCGTACCGAATGCCCAGATCTCTATCCAACACGCTTATGAAGTTCGAACGATTCGCCTCTAGAAGGGCAACCTACATCAAAGATTTTGTTCCTCTAATCGTTGTGGCCGCAACCGTAGTAGTTCCAATAGTCGTAGTGTTGAACTCCGTGATCGTTTATTGGTCAACGGATCCCTACACTGGTAAGGTTGAGGGAGGAGTACTGTACCAGCTCTTCGGTCCATCTAACTACTTCAATTCTGTGCTCCGGGCAACCTCAACCTCTATAATAGTAGCCCTGGTTTCAACATACATAGCCATGTGCATAGCGATTCCGTTGGCCTTCATCATAGAGAGAAAGCGGTATGGAGGTTTCATCAGATCCATACTTAAGGTTCCGTTGATAATCCCTACATCGTCTCTGGGCCTGTCCGTCCTTCTTCTATGGGGGTCTAGCGGCTTCAACGTAGTAGGTTCGGGGATATGGCTGATAGTCCTCACCCACACCGTCTTCTCAGTCCCAGTCATTGTTGAGTCTATCATCGCCGCCTATGAAGGATCAGAGATCCAGATGTATGAGGATTCAGCCCGAACACTTGGCGCAACAGCTTACAACGCCATTGAAACCGTTTCGCTCCCTTTGATCAAGGGAGGAATCCTGACAGGCTTCGTCCTTTCATTTACCCATTCCTTAGGAGAAACTGGGGCTACCTTCATCGTTATGGGTAGAGACATAACCGTCCCAGCCCTCGTCGTTAACATGGTTGAAGCCCTGGCTATACCTGCGGCGCTATTTACCTCAACTTACTTGATAGTCTTGTCTCTGATTCTACTTGCAATCATTAGAATCATCACAAGAAGCTGATGGAGTTATGTCATTAATCCGACTAGTAAACGTGACAAAGAAGTTCGGCGACATCACCGCTCTCGACCACGTAGACTTATCGATAGAGGACGGTGAATATGTCTGCGTTCTGGGACAGACAGGAGCCGGTAAGACAACTCTTCTTCGAGTAATAGCAGGTCTGGTAGAACCGGATGAAGGCGAAATATACATCGAAGGCAGACTGGTCAACGGGATTCCCCCTGAAGAACGTAACGCCGTATACATGTTCCAACAGTTCGCTCTCTTCCCTCACATGAACGTTTGGCAGAACGTTTCCTTCGGTCCGGTGATTAAGGATTGGGATAACGAGACAGTCGAGAAAGTATCCTCGAACATCCTCGAGATGGTTAGGTTAGCCGACAGAAAAGATGCCTTTCCCAACGAATTGAGCGGAGGTATGCAGCAAAGGGTTGCCCTTGCCAGAGGAATCGCGTCAGGAGCCAGAATTCTGTTGCTCGACGAGCCGCTGGGCGCCTTGGATGCAAGACTGAGAGTTGACCTCCGCAGTCAATTAAGGAAGTTGGTTAAGGACCAAAAGCTCACAGCGATCCACGTCACCCATGATCAAGAAGAGGCCTTAATGATCGCGCAGAGGGTCGCTGTTCTCAGAAAGGGCAGAATAGAACAGATAGGAACGCCACATGAGGTTTACTCAAGGCCACAATCCATATTCGTCGCAAGCTTTGTCGGCGGAGCGAATTTCATCGAAGGGAACATATCCAAAGTATATAGTTCAGGCTCTTCTATTGAAATCCGAGGTGGTTATCAGATCAGTGTCTCCGATCGTAGTAAAGAGGTTGGTGAAAAGGTAGTTGTGGCAGTGAGACCTGAAGACATATCGGTTGGATCAGCAGAAGTGATCGGATCAAACAATTTTTCCGGCAGGATTGAATCCAAAATGTTCATAGGTGGCTCGATGGAGTACACGATAAGACTCGAAAACGATGACGTTGTTTCCTGCAAGATTTCACTCTCGGATCTTCCCACAACCTACAAGACTGGTGAACGTGTCATAGTTTCCTTTCTCGCGGAAAGGTGTTATGTCTTCCCGTATCCGAAGGGTGGCCTCCTAGAAGAGATCGAGGCGATATAGTTGCCCGAAGTGAGACTGGTAAATGTCAGTAAGAGATATGGCAAGATATTGGCAAATGATAATGTCAACCTAACGATTGAGAATGGGGAATACGTCTCCATTATCGGTCCAAGCGGATGCGGCAAGACCACTCTCATAAAAATCATAGCGGGCATAATCAAGCCCGATGAAGGCAAAATATACATAGGAGGAAAACTCGTCAACGACCTTTCGACAGAGGATAGGGGAATAGGTTATGTCTTCCAGAATATAGCTTTGTTCCCCCATATGACTGTGTGGGATAACATCACCTATGGACCAAGGGTCAGGGGGTTGTCACCAGAAGAGACCAGACCCCTAGCCCTGGAAATGCTTGAAATGATTAGGTTGAGTGCTAGATCAGATGCCTACCCGTCAGAGTTAAGCGGCGGAACCCAACAGAAGACGGCTGTAGCTAGAGCTCTGATTTCGAGGTCTGAGCTTCTGCTGCTCGATGAACCCTTAGGAGCCCTTGATGTGAAGGTCAGGGCTGAACTGCGTCATGAATTGAGAAGACTTGTAAAGGATTTGAAGTTGACGGCTCTTCACGTCACGCATGACCAAGAGGAAGCGATGTCCATCTCGGATCGTGTTGTTGTTATGAAGAAGGGGAGGATCGTTGAAGCCGACGCCCCCATTGAGCTTTATACTCGCCCAAGGAGCATATTTACAGCGAACTTTGTGGGTGAGGCGAACTTTCTGAAGGGCATAGTCACTCAGATATCAGATGAAGGCTCTTTGGTCGACGTTGTAGATGGCTTGCAGATGATGACCAACAGCAGGAATGCAAAGGTAGGTGACGGCGTTGTGATCGCCTTCAGGCCGGAGTTCACTTCAATAGGAGACACTGAAATGTTGAATAGACTAGTTGGAAAAGTCGTGGACATACTTTATTCCGGAAGCATTGGACGCGTCAGGGTACAATTGGCCAACGGCGATCAGATTGTCGCAAAAAAGGCCTTAAGCCTTCAGAGGCCCACATTCAGCGTTGGCGACAACATAACAGTGAACGTCTCACCAAAAAACACTTTAGTATATCCCTATCCCAAGGAAGGGCTAGACAAGGAATTGGCCCTAGAATGACCGACGATCGAAGGATTTCTATCATTTTGCAGTTTGTCGCATCGTTGTCCAGAAAGGCTGTGTAAGCGGATCTTAGTCGAATAGTCAATCTATGAAAATGGGGAAACCTTATTAGAAAGGATTCAGATCATATAAAAATCATCATCCGTGGAGCCCTCTTACAATGGAACGATGGTTCGAGAAGAGGCGGAAGAACAAGGTTTTGGACATAGCTTATAGGCAGATAACCCTAGCTCTTGACACGGTGAGTGATCTCGAGAGAGCTGTCACAGCGGTGTCAAGCGGAGACGAAAAGGAAGCAAGGAGAACGATCGAAAGGTTATTCGAGATAGAAGAAGAGATCGACAACCTTAGGAGAACAGTCTTCGAGGAACTGACAAGGGGAAGCCTTCCGCCCAAGGATCGGGAAGACACGATGCACCTCGTCAAACGGCTTGATGTGATGGCCGATCACGTGAAGGATTCAGGACGGAACGTCCTGGTAGTAATGGGTTCAGAGATTCCTAAGGAGCTCTGGGAAGCCTATTCAGTCATGTCTTCGCTAATTGTGAACTGCGCTGCAACACTTCGTCAAAGCTTGAAACTACTGGGTGACGACCCATCCCAATCTAGGATTGTCTCCTTCAAAGTGGAGGAGGAAGAGAACAAAGTCGACCGCAAATACCTTGAAATAAAGTCTCTCCTCATAAAGTACGGCGAAGAAGTGAACCCCTCCCTTTTGATAATGCTGAAAGACCTGGCCGAATCGATGGAGCAGGTAGCGGACAGCTGCGCAGATACAGCGGATTACGTAAGGGTTCTAACCGTCTCATAGATTGAAAAGAGAAGGGTTATTTTCTAGCCGCAGCCTGCTCGAGCGCAACGACGCCTGGAAGCTTCTCGCCCATCAGAAATTCTATGAGTGCGCCTCCAGCAGTGCTGACATATCCCATCTTGTCGTATAATCTGAGTTCTTCTACGGCTGCTACGGTGTGACCTCCGCCTACTAGGGAGAAAGCCTTTGAGTCCGCTATAGCGTTGAGTATTTCTTTAGTCCCCTTTAGGAATTCCGCTCTCTCGTAGACGCCGACAGGCCCGCTCACCACGATCGATTTCGCCCGGCCTATTATCCGGCCGTATTCCCTGATCGTTTTTGCACCAATATCAACGATCGGGTGATCAGAGGGAAGATCATCCACCGATATCTCTTTTCTCTTACCGTTGACTTCTATAGCCAAGTCGATTGGCACTTTGACTCCGTCTGGATAGGTGTCCATAAGTTCCCCTATGCCTGGAACCAGGTTTAAGACCTGTTGCTTCTCCAGGAGTTCAGTATTTGGTTTTCCGAGGTCGTGTCCCTTTGCCGCTAGGAATAGGTGCCCAGTGATCCCTCCTGTCAAAACAGAGTCCGCGATTCTATTGCTTAAGACGTAGCTCGATATCTTCAGAGAGTCGTCGGCTTTCGCTCCACCCAGGATAAATACGCACGGTTTCTCGGGTTTCTCTAGGACCCTGCTTAAGGCTTTGAGTTCCCTCTCCATTATTCTTCCAGCAACGCTAGGCAGGACTGCTGTAAATCCTACTATGGAGATATGGGCTCGATGAGCAGCCGAGAAGGCGTCATTGACGAAAATGTTGGCCAATGGGGCTAGCTTCTTCACCAAATCGGTTTTAGCATGGTCCGCAGGGGTTCCTTTTTTCTGTTCATCCGGGTACGTTCGAACGTTCTCCAAGACGAGGACCTCACCGTTCTTCAGCTTCTTTATCGCTTCTTGGGCTTTGTTACCGATTAGGTCGTCAACGTACTTCACTGGCTTGCCTAGTATCTCGCTCAGCTTCTCGGCGTGTTGCTTCATCGGGATGAAATCTGGATCGCCGGGTCTGCCTTGATGGGCTAAGATAACTGTTTTGGCTCCTTTCTCTGAGAGCTCCTTGATTGTTGCCTGCGCGTGTGCTCGAATCCTTGTATCGTCAAGGATCTTTTTAGTGTCCGGATCGATTGGGGAGTTGAAATCCACCCTGACTAATGTAGTCTTCGCTTTGAAATCGACGTCGTCCATCGTTAAGAACTTCAATATTCACTCGCCTACTCTTGTTGGAAAAAGGGATTTTGGGGAGGGTTGGCTTTGCTGTCTAGAAGCCTGCCTTCTTGCCGATGAGCTCGATTAGCTCAACCATCCTGCAAGAGAAGCCCCATTCGTTGTCGTACCAAGCGAGGACCTTGACAAGGTTGCCGTTGACAACCATGGTGGACAAGCCGTCTACGAACCCGGACTCTTCGGTGTGGTTGAAGTCTTGTGACACTAAGGGTTCTTCGGTATAGGCAAGTATCCCTTTGAGCTCACTTTCGGCAGCTTTCTTGAAGGCGGCGTTCACTTCCTCCTTAGTGACATCCCTTTCCATAACCGCTGTGAGATCAACTACGGAGACGTTTGGCACTGGAACCCTCAGGGCGATTCCATCCATCCTTCCTTTAAGCTCCGGCAGCACTAGGGTTGCCGCTATCGCGGCTCCAGTAGTTGTAGGTATTATGTTTATTGCGCCAGCCCGAGCTCGGCGCAAGTCTCTGTGAACTAGATCCTGAATCCTCTGGTCATTTGTGTACGCATGCGATGTGGTCATCAGGCCGGCTTTTAAGCCGAAGTTCTCGTGCAAGACCTTGGCCACGGGCGCCACGCAGTTTGTTGTGCATGACGCGTTGGATAGTATGTTGTGTTTCTCATGGTCATACTCATCATCGTTGACGCCTAACACAATCGTTATGTCAGGGTTCTTGGCAGGGGCTGAGATCAAGACTTTCTTGGCTCCAGCTTGCAGGTGTTTTGCAGCGGCTTCTCTATCTGTGAACAAGCCCGTGGACTCCACTGCTAAGTAAACGTTCAGGTCTTTCCAAGGCAGCAGAGCCGGGTCTTTCTGCGTTAAGACCTGTACCTTTTTTCCATCCACAATCATAGCATTTGCTTCGACCGTGACGTCAAAGGGAAATCGACCGTGTACCGAGTCGTACCTCAGGAGATGCGCCAAAGTCTTGGCATCAGCTACGTCGTTGACAGCCACAAAGTCGATGTTGGCCTTCTTTTCGAGCCCAGCCCTGAACAGGAGTCGTCCTATCCTCCCAAAACCGTTTATGGCAACTCTAATCGCCATTATTATAACCACCTTGAGAACTAATCATTATCATTTGGTAAAAAAGGTTTTCGCCCATTTAGGTCTAGATTTCCACAGTGCCCTCTCCTTAATTCCATCGCAGTGCAAATGTTAAATGCTTCGGTTGACATTGTAACGATGGAATTGGTATGAGGCGAATGCGATGTTGAGGATGAACCTTGACAAGCTGGTCATGATCTCAGTAGTAGGTGAAGTCTCCAGTCCGCTTTTCAGGACACCTTACAGGATCTCTGCTGATGGATCTCCCTTAGTCTTGCCGGGCGTCGGTGGAATAACCTATAACATACGGGTCGGAGACCCTGCGGTTGGATGGGAAGCCGATCATGTTGAACCCGGGGTCAGCATGAAGAACAAGGAGAGCGATGACACGAACATGGGTTTGAACCTGCTTGCCTGCGTCGGAAATGAAGCCGTTGTCGCTTCTGGCGACGCTAAGGGATCGAAAGGGGTCGTTACTGGAAAGCATGGTGGAATCGAGCACGTACTCGTCGATTTTCCAGTTGACACTATGGAGAAGATGCTGATC
>CAZQDW010000055.1:1352-8770 GCA_964592315.1 uncultured Candidatus Bathyarchaeia archaeon | reverse complement strand
GGAGTCCGTGAAGCCTGAAATAGGCGAAGCCGCTGAAGAAGACAGGCTCAAGCTTAAGGGGGTCTGTGACATGTACGACCTCAAACTTCTCTAGAAGCTCCTTCAGTGCACATCTCGCCTCCTCCTTCTCCCAGCTCTTACCCCTTGTCTCCCAGGCGAGTGAGACTCCTTTCTTCTTGACGCTCTGGAAGAAGGGTGCTGCTTCCTTTATGGTTTCTTCTCCTGCTCTGAGGCTTGCAGGTGTTTGGAGTAGCAATACCTTTGCTCCACAGGCTTCAGCTGCGTCCGTCATCTTCTGCATAGCCTTTAAGGTTTCTTCCGTCGTGCATAGCCTTGCTTTGTGGGAGATGCTTTCGTGGCACTTGATTGTGAACTCGAAGCTTTCAGGCACTTCGTTTCTCCAACTTCGATAGGTCTCAGTCTTGTGGAATCTGTAGAAGCTGCTGTTTATCTCGGCGACAGGGAATAGCCCAGCATAGGCTTGTAGGGTACTCTTTCCGCTGCGCATTGAAGGGGGAACCGCCTCGTAGAGCCTCGACCAGCCACAGGCGCCGATCAAGATCATTCTCAAGCCTCTACCTATATCAGACGCTTCTCTATAGAAAAAGGACTCTACATTCTTTTGTTCCTTATTCATCCTTCTCCTTTGAGTTAGAGTAATGAGATGACGCTTGGAAGTTCTCCAAGGCTTCTTATGATCCTGTCTGCACCTGCTTCCTCCAAAGCCTCTATCCTCGTGAAGCGTGCAGGGACTGCAATAACATAGACCGCCGCAGCCTTCGCCGCTTTCACGTCTTTTACACTATCGCCGACGACTATCCCTCGGCTCGGGTTGACATCTAGCATCTTGAAGCACGCGAGGATCTGATCTGGATGTGGCTTCATCCTGAGCTCCGGCGTCCGCCCAACAATGGCGGTGAAGAAGCTCCTCAAGCCTCTCAACTCTAGTATCTGTTCTGCGATCTCTTGAGAGTTCGAGGTGGCAATACCCATCTTTGTGCCGTGTTCATTGAGCCATTCTAGAGTATCCATGCAGTCGGGCATGAGGTGGCATTGGGAGACTCCCTGAGCCTCGCATGCGTCGAGGACAGTGTAAGCCTGACCTTGGATACGCCTCGCCTCTTCTTGGGGATGTGTCGACAAGAGTTCCTCCTGCATCAGATTGAGCATGTCGAAGAGGCCCTTCTGGCTCCAACGCCTCACTACATCCTTGGAACAGCCGAACGCCAAGTACGCTTCGGCGACTTGCCTCTGGGCAGCCCTCCAGTTCACGAAGCCCCCGAGGTTAACGAGCGTGGCGTCAAAATCGAAGACAACTCCCTCAACCTTCAAGACGGTCACCCTAGAAGTGTATTGTGTTTTTTAGGAGAAGTTACCTGATAAGGCTTATATTTGTTTCTCGTTTAGGTATTGTTAAGTGGTTCATTGGTTAGATTATCTTCTTTGCTTCTTATCCCTGGAGGAATGGGTAAGATCTGTCCAAGGGGCGTATATTGAAAGAAGAGATAAGGGATAGATTGAGAGATGTCAAGAGAGGTTGTTCGATCTTACCGTGTAATGAGAATTGTGGGAGTGCTGGTTGGGATTCAAGCGGTTCAATTAGTCAACATAGTACCCCTGTTTATCGATCCTAGGCCTGATTTCATGCTTGGGTTGGTGATGAACTTCATCGCCGGTGTATTAGCAACCATTGTGGCTTATTTCGTTTGGACTGGAAGGAAATACGGTTGGCTCATCGCGACGCTCTTCGGCATCTTTGCATTAATCGGTGCAACCTATTTCGGACACCTTGTATCTGTACATTTCGGAGTGCCGTTTTTCCTTCAGCCATTGAGCATGCCCTCGATCATGATGACCGTTAACCTCGCACTCATTATTCTCCTGCTATACGCTAGACTCGGAGAAAGACCGCAAACGGCGATGGATCGATGACCCGCACCTCATGGCAAGACTCAGAACTTCGATCTTGAATTGGCATCTCCTTGGGTAAACAGGTTTATATCGATTCAGGAGATTACTTCGCTAGGGTTTAGATCATGATTGCTTTTCCACTTGAAAACATCGGCGGTGAACTGTATATCGACGGTGTTTCGACCCTGAATCTGGCGGAGGAGTTTGATACTCCCCTCTACGTGGTCGGTGAAAACAAGGTAAGAGAGAACTATAGGCGATTAAGGTCAGCTCTGCTAAGCCACTATGGTAAGACCCGCATATTCTACTCCGCCAAGGCGAACACCAACCTCTCAGTCCTGCGGATCTTGGACAGCGAAGGCGCTGGCTTAGATGCTGTAAGCCCTGGAGAGTCCTTCCTCGCCTTAAAGGCAGGCTTCCCGCCGAACAGAGTCCTCTACACTGGAACCAGCGTTAGAGATGATGAACTTTCTTATTTGATCAAAGAAGGCATCTGCATCAACATCGATTCCCTATCTCAGCTAGAGAGGCTGCTCCGACTAGCTACCCCTGAAGTGTTGTCGGTGAGGGTGAACCCCGAGCTTGGCGCTGGACACCACGAGCATGTAATCACCGCTGGGAAGATGTCTAAGTTCGGCGTCTGGGAAGACGATGCGGTAAAGGCGTACGAATTGGCCAAAGCTACTGGCGTGAATAGATTCGGGATTCAGATGCATATAGGCTCGGGGATAATGGACGCTGAGCCCTTTGTCCTCGCAGCTGAAAAACTTCTAGGAATAGCTCGAAACATACACGAGAAGGTTGACATCGACTTCGAGTTTATAGACCTCGGTGGAGGAATAGGTGTTCCGTATAAGCCTGAAGAGAAGGAGGTTGCCCTTCAGTCTTTCTCAGAGAAGCTTGTAGGCTTGTTCAAACGAAGAGTAGACGACTACTCCCTAGGCGATCCAGAGCTCTGGTTTGAGCCTGGTAGATACCTTGTTGCCGAGGCTGGAGTCCTGTTGACGAGGGTTAACACAGTGAAGCATACACCGTTCCGCAGCTTCGTGGGGGTCGATGCGGGCTTCAACCTTTTGATAAGACCAGCTATGTACGGCTCCTATCATCACATTTTAGTAGCCAATAAGCTTAACGATCTGCCTGAGAAAAGGTATGATGTCTGCGGTCCCCTATGTGAATCTGGAGACATCTTCGCAAGAGACCGTATGCTGCCTGAGATATCCGAAGGCGACTTATTGGCTATACTCAACGCTGGAGCCTATGGCTTTTCAATGAGCTCAACATACAACTCAAGACCAAGAGCTCCTGAGATTCTTGTAAACAAGGGGCGATACCAGCTGGTAAGGGCTCGTGAAACCTTTGATGATCTCCTTAAAGGGCAAAGAACAGCAGAGTGGCTTGAAGAATAGAGGCGTTGACAAGTAGGTCACTCTGGACTCTCGACTCTTATCTTGTCGCCACTCTTTACCTTTTTGAAGACATTTAGATCGCCGCTAACTTTTCCGAAGACATTCACCGGGTCGGCAGGTTTGATCTCGTCTCCTTTGCTTATGGGCGTCGGTCCGAAGAAGATGCAGAAACCTCTGCCAGGAGGCCAGTAGCAGATGTCGCCTGTCTCCACGGTTTCCAGAGCGTTCTCTTCTCCTATCATAACAGGAATAGAGAAGTATATCTCGTCGCCCCAGGTGTTTGCCTTGGCTTCACAAGGAAGGCTCTCCCATATTGCCTTAACAGTCTTTGGGTTCCTGTCTTCCAGAAGCTTCGCTTGGACGGTTCCGATCTTGTCGCTTATGATTTTGATCTTCTTCATATCTGCAACAACCTTTGATCTTTCTTCGGGAAAAAGATAGAGCGAGAATTAGAGCCGGGGTTTACAGATGATTTCTCTGATTTTCAGGTCGAAGAAGGTGTGCGTGTTGGTGGGCTTGACGACGATAGCTGTGTCTGAGCCGCCTCCTGAGCCGCCTATGCCGATAGCGTCTTCGTCAGTCCTGACGTAGCCAGCATCAGTAGCCATGCACGTCACCTCGCACGCCACCTTCAAGCCTTGGCTGAAGAGGCGGAGAACATTCGCGATGATCTCATCTACCTGAATTGTGTTAAACTTCCTGTTGACCGCCCTTCCTAATGTCCCAAAGGCGTGTGCCGCTGTGATGATCTTCACCCCGTTCTTCTCAAGGACCGCCCTGTTCTCAGGGAGAAACCACTGGACATTGGGCTCTCTGAACCCTGTCACATGAGTCACAACGACTAGGTTGTATCCCTTGAAGACTTCAGCGGCTTTAATTCCCGTGGCGCCACTGCTCGAAGCGACGACGACGTTTCTGATGCCGAGTTCCTCAGCCCGCTCCCTAGCCAGCCTAAGAGTCTCATCCGTGTTCTCACGACCAGGCTTCTCAAAGTAAACGGTCTTCCAAACCTCATTAGGCACATGAAACACCTCTTGAGTCTATTATTGGAAACCTAGTTTCTCATATATTTTTAGATTCCTCTGCACAATGAGCCTCCAACCTGAAGGCTGCTTGGACATCTCTAAATATTCGAAGTGCGAAGAAGCAATTCGTCGAGAACTTGAAAGAGACAAACTTTCACCGGTCTGATCGATGATGCCTCAAGAAGCTTCTCGATCGTCCTTTTCAAGGATCTCAATTCCTTTTCCATGGCTTTTTGCCTTCTGTCAATGATGTTCTTCCACGCAGGTACTTCATCCTCTTTCAAGCTGTGCCCAAACGATTCGAACGATCGATCGATCTCCATCATTCAAGGAGACCCTGCAGTTACTCCTGATGAAGCCATCTATACGGATCAAGCCCATCCCCACATACTCAGGATAGGCAGGCCAAACCTTGGCAGCCGCGCGCGTGGCGTCGAAGTCCAAACGATTAAACATCGAATATATTAGAGAGATGTACAAACGTATTCTATTAGGAGATGCATCCTAAACAAGTTAATAGACCTCTGATGGAGAAGGACGTGACGTGAAAGTCCTCTTTGTAGAGCCTCCGAAGGACATTTGGTTTGTGATGGGGGAGTATCTGCCCCCGCCCTTCGGGATAATCCAGCTCGCCGCCTACCTCGAAAGAGAGATTGAAGATATCGAGATTGAGGTAGTTGACTGTAACGCCCGGCAGATAGATTGGCGGGGGCTGGAAAAGAGGATTGAGTCGTCCAGTCCTGATGTCGTGGCGTCAAGTGCCCTAGCTACGTGTAACACCTATATGGTTGCTAGAACATTGGAGACCGCCAAGAGAGTAGACCCCAACATCCTCACAGTTGCTGGAGGGCAACACTTTACGGCAACAGCCCAACAGAGCTTGGAGACCTATCCAGAGATCGACATCGTTGTCCAAGGCGAGGGCGAACAAACCTTCACAGAACTGGTCAAGAAGGCAGACAAGAGATCCTCTTTCGCTCAGATAAGGGGAATATCCTTCAGGCGCGACGGAAAAGTCCTGCACAACCCACCAAGACCTTTCATAGAAAACTTAGATGACCTGCCCTATCCCGGATACCATTTTGTCAAGGACACAGTTCATAAATACCATTTCGCTGCGATGGCTGGTCGCAATGCTCCCTACGTCTTAATCGAAGGTTCGAGGGGCTGCTCCCATAACTGCACCTTCTGTTCCCAATGGAGGCATTGGCAAGGAAGGTGGAGGGTGAAAAGCCCTGAGCGCATCGCAGATGAGATGGAGTTCTGCTACGAGAACTATGGAAGCCGATTCCTCTGGTTGACAGACGACAACTTCGGCTTCGGCAAACGGGCAAGTGAACTCGCCGACGGGATCATCCAGCGAGGACTCGGGGATGAGCTGATGTGGTTCACACAGGCTAGGTGCGATGATGTCGTGAAAAACAGAGATGTCCTGTCGAAGCTGCGGAAGTCAGGTCTCCGCTGGGTTCTCCTAGGCGTAGAAAATCCCAGAGAATCTACACTTAAGACCTTCAGAAAGGACACGACTGCCAGAGACGCAATGGAAGCGGTGAAGTTGTTGAAGGAAAAGGACATCTTCACCCATGCAATGTTCATAATAGGTGAACGCAAAGATACAGCCGAATCGATTGAGAATCTGAGAGATTTCGTGGATCAGTTAGACCCAGACATGGCCATATTCGCCATCCTTACGCCTTTCCCCGGTACTGAGCTCTACGACGAGGCTAATAGGAACAGGTGGATAGAGGACTCAAACTGGTCGAACTATGACATGGTCCACGCCATAATGCCGACGGAAACACTATCGAGAAAAGAGATTCAAGAAGAGCTCTACAATTGCTATAAGACCTTCTATGGTTCTTGGAACAGGAGACTGCAAGGAATATTTTCTCGAAACAAGCTGAAAAGAAGATACTATAGCTACATGGTTACCAGAGGCATAGTAGAACAGCTTAGAACACTCATCTAGGCGATCCTCGATGACGAGTATACGTCATGATCTTCCCTTGGCAATCAATATAGCCATCTCTGTTTTTGGAATATTTCTTGTACTGATATTGGCATTTGGCACCCCAAAGATCCATGAGAACCTTCTCTGGCGAAAGCCCTTGATCGGCTTATTGTTCAGCCTTGTTTGCATATTGGGGATTTTTGCTGCGCTCTCTCCTGGACAATGCTCACAAGCATCTCATCTCCGAAAAGAAACCCTAGATTCCACTTCTCACATAATTCGTTTGTCCTCACATCACCCTGACTGCGGGGGGTTCTCAACCCACGTGATACATATAAGCGGTCGTGACCTTTGCGCAGCCTGCACTGGTCTGCTTCTTGGAGCTCACATAGCCCTCCTTGGCACGGCATCCTATTTTTTCGGTGTATGGCCCATCAGAGATGTCGGTCTTCTGGCAGTCTTGATTGGAGTAGCAGGAGTTGTCTTAGGATTTCTGCAACTGAAGTTTAGAGGTTTTATTCGTTTGACACTAAATACGTCCTTTGTCCTTGGAGCCTTTCTGATTCTAGTTGGAATGGATGAATTGACTGAAAGCATCTTCTTTGACTGTTTTCTATTAGCTCTGATTGTCTTTTGGATCTTGACGAGGATACAGCTGTCGCAGTGGGATCACCATAGAATATGCAGCAACTGTAGATCTCCGTGCGATTGGGAACTGAAGAAATAAGAGGGCTGACCCGTATCATCGGCGCGTTCCGTAGAGAGCACTTATGATTATCAGCATTCCGAAGATAATCGCTGCAAACGGCCAGACTTCCACGGTCGGCGGGATTATTTTCGCCTGTTGCAGAAACCAGATTAGTCCCCAAAGGGCTATTATTATCCCAATGACTAAGCCAAAAGGTGGTCCACGGGGAATTCCGAAACACTCCTCTTCACGTCTCCTGGAGAAACGCTCCCGCTCCCCCCCAGCTGGGTAGAGAGGCGCCCCACACTCAGAACAAACCTTAGCGTCGTCTGGGTTCTTGGCACCGCACCTAGTGCAATAAACCATGTTCTTGTCTCCAAACTCCGTTTTGTGATTAAGCTTACAAAGCCTCCTTTAAAAGTGTGTGGGTTCAA
>CAZQDW010000055.1:0-1342 GCA_964592315.1 uncultured Candidatus Bathyarchaeia archaeon | reverse complement strand
CCACTCCAGCGGCAGTGTAATTCACTTTGTTGGTTTAGGACGGATTCTGGAAAACCCATGTAAAGAGTCCAACCGCCATTATTTGCGCCACCAAATTCTGCAGCGATTCGGTAATTACCAAAGGTTTAAAAGGAAGAGCTCGGAACTGAACGGGGAATAGAGCGGGGAAAGTGGGTATGGTTAATTGTCCAAAATGTGGTGCAGAGATAAAGGGTGGCGACAAATTCTGTCCCTATTGTGGGTCACCTTTGACGACTGATAGACGAATTCACACCCGAGAAAGAGAGGTCTGTTTTGGCGAGGGTGAACGTCGTAGGGACTACTCAGGCTTGGCCTCTTTCGGAATCTTCATATTAATAGTGGGGATTATTTTTACGGTGAATCCTAATTTGGTCTCTGAGTTTCGTTTCTGGGTCGGGCAATTGACAAGTAAAAAGACTTTGTTGAGACCGCCCCAGGGTTTGATTGTTAGCGCTACACTGTTCTTCGGCTTAATAGGGTTGTCCAACTTCTTTGTCGCAGGCATTCGGCTTTTCACTTATAGAGCCAGAACAGGGGTCTTATCCGACGCTTTGTCAGGAGTTGCCCTCCTGTCTTTCTCCTATCTAATTTACCTCTATGGCGCCTACACAGTCACATGGCAGGTGGTTCTGGCATTAGAAGCGATGGTCTGTGGACTACTCATAATATTGTACAGCATGACACGTTACCTGTTTCTATAGGATTTTCAAAGATACGCAGAAAAGAGCTTAATCTCTGAGATTATGCTAGGGTGCGAAGATTCTTAATAAGCTCTCGTCTCATCTGCTCGTTTCCTTGAACTTCCCTACGAGCTTTCCTCCATTCTGCCAAACAGCGACCGTAGCTGGCTTGTTCACCGATGTACTCCTGGATGATTTCTTCAATTTTCTCTTCGTTTTTGCCTGTGTTCGTTACTCCAGCCTCTTTCAAGAGTTTGTCAAACATCTTCCAACAGGTCATTTGGATCACTATGATTTTCTGTTGCGAGTTCGTAATAAACATTGTCCGTAGAAGAGAGGTTTATATGATTAAGTCGGTTCATTATTGAAGTGTGTTTTAGCATGGTCTGTAGGGCCGACAAGGTTCTCAGGGAGATTGAACGGGGAAGAGGTTGGAGATGGTTTCCGATCATTGGATCTCAAAAAGGGAAGATACTGGTTGACTTGATTCGCAGGTATAAGCCCAAACGAGTTTTGGAGGTTGGGACCCTTGTAGGATATTCGGCGATTTTCATGGGGAAGGAGCTTGAGAGTGACGCTGAGATCATTAGCATTGAGATTGATGAGGATATGGCGAAGATTGCAAGGGAGAACATAGCGAG
>CAZQDW010000054.1:0-8791 GCA_964592315.1 uncultured Candidatus Bathyarchaeia archaeon | reverse complement strand
GAAGGATCCTACGGCTAGTCGGTAGAAGGTTCCAAGATTTCAAGTATGTGCTTGACTTTGGGTGCGGCTGTGCTCGAGTTCTCAGATGGTTTCATGACTTGCGGCCTAGCTCTATTTTCTACGGAACTGACATAAGCCAAGAAGCGATTAACTGGTGCAAAGAGAATATTCCGTTTGCTAAGTTTACGAAAAATGATCCTTTTCCACCGCTCCCCTTCCCAAATGAGAGTTTCGATCTTGTCTATGGTGTGTCCGTGTTCACTCACTTGGATGAAGAGTATCAATTTGCTTGGCTCAAAGAGCTCCAGCGCATAACCAGACCAGGAGCAATAATAATGCTGACTGCACATGGCGACAGTAAGGCGTACATGGATCTCTCCGATGAGGAATACGTGCAGTTCCAAAACAATGGCTTTGTCTATAAGAGAGCAGTTGAGCACGGAGGAGTAGACGGCTTGCCCGATTTCTACCAGGTGACGTATCATTCACGACATTATGTTGAGCGAATCTGGTCCAAGTTTTTCAGAATCTCCGTTTACCTCAGACACGGCCCTTTGTGGCTGCAGGATCTAGTCTTGATGGAAAAACCAAGAAAGAAATCACTGGCCAGTAACCACAAGCATGAACTCTCATACGTCTATCTTGATCTACCGATAGCCAACCTAGAGGTGCCCAGACTGGGCGCATTGGTGAATGAAGATCAGATTGGAGTCAGCGGGTGGGCTTTCCATCCTGATGGTGGCACAGTGAACCTAGACTTGTGGATAGATGGTGAAAGGTTTGAATCCTGTGTGACAGAAATTCCCAGGCCCGATGTTGCTGAAGCTTATCCGAGGTGTCCAAGCGCAAAATTGTCTGGATTCGCGACCACAATACCGAGTAAGAACTTGAGCGAAGGTCTTCATGTATTTGAGGTATCAGCTAGAACGAATATTGTCCCATTATGCTTAACCTACTTCCTGAAGGAGTCTTAAGGATTGACTAGTTCTATTGGAACGAAGTAGAAAAATGCGGCGAACGAGAGGTCAGTGTAACTGTAATCCGTGATCAGTGTGATCATTGTCAATTGGAATGATAAAGTAATGCCCTCAGCCAACTTTCAATCTGTGTGCCGACAAGAGGCCAAGCATCTTGAGGCTGCTGTAGTCGGTGGCTGTCGAAGGATGGCTTGGTTCGTTTAAAGTCATATGGCCAAGCAGGAGTTCTCTCCCACGACCAATCTTGTCCCCTTAGGTTTCAGGTTCTCTCCAGCAACAATAGACGAGTTGCTGCCTATGAGACTATCGACAATTCTCTTGTCGCTAGACAATTCGATGCGGCATCCTCCAAGAACGACCGTGTTCTCTATCTCGCCTCCACTAACTGTGCATGCATCCTCAATCGAGGTGTAGGGACCAACATATGTGTCCGGGCCAATAACGCAGTCCTTTCCGATGTAAATAGGCCCTCTAAGGCGACATCTTTCGCGGATATTGGTTCGTTCCCCAATTGAAATTCGACCGTTAATCTGAACATTCTCATGAATCTGACCTCTGACATCGGTCTCAATGTTGTCTAAAACGAGGGTTGTGGCTTCGATCAAGTCCTCAGGTCTACCAGAATCGGCCCACCAGCCGTCAACGATGCTGAAGTCAACTGTATGCCCCCCACTGACAAGTTTCTGTAGCGCGTCGGTGATTTCGAGCTCACCCCGCCAAGAAGGCTTCAGGTCGGCAATGATATCGAATATCTTCGGAGTAAGGAGATAGACACCCACTAGTGCCAGATTTGACTTCGGCACGCGAGGCTTCTCTTCAAGCCTCACTACGTGTCTACCCTCAACCTGAGCGACGCCGAACCTTTCTGGCGACTTCACGCGACATAGCAGGACGGAAGCATCGGGCTTATGCTCGTTGAAGCTGCTAACATATGTTTGGATCCCTTTTTTCATTAGGTTGTCCCCGAGATAGGCCACAAACCGTTCTTCCCCCACATAGCTTCTCGTTCGCATAATGGCATCTGCAATCCCTTTTTGTGGTTCTTGAGAGATGTAGGTGGCCTTTACCCCGAATCTCGAACCATCTCCAAGATAGTCCATGATCTGTTCCTTCATATGCCCTACGACTATCGCCATTTCAGTGAAGCCGGCCTGTTTCAAAGCTTCTATGCCATATTGAAGGATCGGTTTTCCTGCAATAGGGATCAGATGCTTCGGGCCAGTATGTGTAAGAGGTCTCAATCTTCGCCCGGGCCCTGCAGCGAGCAGAACAGCCTTCATTTCATCGACTTCCCTTTCATTCTCATCCTATAAGACAAGAAAACATGCTCCTCTATCTGCCCTTAACTATCCAAACATCTCCAAAGGAATCCGGAGGAATCCTCATCTCGTCAGGCTTTTCTCGATTGTAGACTTCACTTGCAACGCTGATCATCTGCGTATTATCTTCTAGAGACATCCAACCGTGAAACACCCCTGGAGGAACCACCAATAAGCTTGGGTTTCGAGAACCCACCACAAACGTATCCATGTTCTTGTAGGTTGTACTGTTCGGTCGGTCGTCTACCAAGATGAATTTCGCTGACCCATGGCTAATGAAGAAATAGTCCCAGAGTAGTGTATGTTTATGAAATGCTCTTATCACACCGCGCGCGAAATCTCCGACCAGATATACCTGGCCAAACTTAGTCAGAAAAGGATCTGTGGCTCTCACCAATTCAATTAGATATCCTCTATCGTCAGTATGGACTTCAAGCGGTATCAATCGAACTCCTTCAATCATTCACCTCACCTTTCCGCAAGGGGTTTTTGATCCTAGAAACTCTTCTATGATCTGCTTAACGCCATCCTCCAACGTATAGGAGGTTTGGAAACCGATTCGTCGGATTTTTGAGTCGTCGAGCATGTACGAGAGCTCCTCAAGATGCTTGCTTCCCTTCACCTTAACGACTTCTGTCTCAGGCAGGATACGCCTTATAGTATCGACGACATCGTTCACTGAGGCGTTCTGTCCCACAACGTTGTAGATCCGTTCTGCAGTTTCCGGATGCTCAGAGGCAAACGTCAGCGCCCTCACAGCATCTCTCAGGTCAATGAACGGCCGCTTCTGGTCTCCAGTACCATAAACCGTGACGGGGTTTCTCGTACAAGCTAGGTACGTCAGCCTATTGACCACAATGCCTTGGGCCCTCCATCCGCGAGAGAAACCGTAGACTGTAGCTAGTCTCAACACAACTGTATTCAGTCCGTATCTTCTGAACGCACTGAGGCACTCTTTCTCACCCATTAGCTTGTACTTACCATAAGGGCTTTCAGGCCGGCACTTGCTCTCCTCGGTAACAACTCCCTCAGTGGGACCATAAACGCTTGCAGTGGAGACATATACCACTTTCCTAATCGAGGATTTGAGTGCCTGAGCAACAACATTCCTAGTCCCGACATGGTTGACTTGCCTAGTTAGCTCTTTTTTCTCAAACGAGAGGGGCGCATTCGTGATCGCCGCAAGGTGAAAGACTGTTTCAACATCCTTGGAGGCCCGCCTGAGGTCATCAGCGTTCCTTACGTCTCCCTCCATGAACTCAACCCTAGAATCACGAACAAGCTCGCTTAACGCAACATAGGTCTCCCTAAACATGTTATCTAAGACCCTGACTCTTGCGCCGGTTTCGATAGAATCCCTTAATAATTGTCTAACCAGTGCTGAACCGACGTAACCCGCTCCTCCAGTCACAAGGACAACCATTGGAACATCATCGCAACTAGTGGCGTCAAACCCTTTTAGAACCTTCGAATATAATCCTTAGGGCGATCTCTAGGAGGAGAGGAATATCGACAAGATCCTCGTCATAGGTGGCAGTGGACTTCTCGGAAGCAAGATAGCTACATCTGTAACAGGAATCTTCGAAGTGCATGTAACATTCAAGACACGTGCGGTCGACTACCCATGCCACAGCTATCGACTTGACAAATGCGATAAAGCCTCATTGACAAAACTGGTCTCAGACATACAGCCTAGACTAGTTTTAGACACGGCCGCACTGCACAACGTAGATTACTGTGAGGAGCATCCTGACGAGGCCTGGAAGGTCAATGTTCAAGGAACAACGAATGCTGCTGAAGCTTCGGAGAAGGTACATGCAAGATTCTTCTTCATCTCTACAGACTTCGTTTTCGACGGGTACTCAAACAGGCCATATGCTGAAGACGATCCACCTAACCCCCTGCAGCAGTACGGAAAAACCAAACTCGAAGCGGAACGAGCCATCATGAACATAAGCGACGACGCCACAATACTGCGCACCGCAGTTCTATACGGCCAAGGCCCAAAGGCTCGCTTTCTAAGCTGGGTTCTCAACACCCTCCGCGAAGGAAAGACCGTACCTGCATATACTGATCAAACTAACTGTCCCACATTGGTAGACGATCTCACAAGAGCAATCTTTGCTTTGTATGAAGCAAACAAGACAGGCCTATACCACGCTGTAGGAAGATCCTGCGTAAGTAGATACGAACTCGCTAAGATCATCGCCAGGATCTTTCGGTTGCCGGAACATCTTGTGATCCCGCTCGAATCGAAGGACTCACCCCAATTGGCAACGAGACCGAGAAATTGCTGCCTTAGTACCGAAAAGCTTGAGCAGGACAGTAAACTAAGATTTATGACTGTTGAAGAAGGATTGTGCCAAGTAGCCTCATCCTATCCGGGCGCATAAAGATGGGAAGTTTGATAATCAAACATACAAGAGTACAGGTCTTTAGACACCATAAATGTTTGGTAAGGCTTCAAGATTGAAAGCATCGATCATCATCCTCAATCGAAATGGTGAAGCTTTTCTAGAGCGGTGCTTGCCATCAATACATGAAACGATCTCAAGCGGAGCTGACGTAGAAGTTATCCTTGCGGACAACGGTTCGACTGACCAAAGCATACCGCTAACGAAGAGGCTCTTTCCGGAAGCCCGGATTCTAAGCTTGGGTCAGAACTATGGCTTCGCCGAAGCAAACAACAGGGCTGCCAAAGTAGCCCGAGGCGACTATCTCGTTTTCTTAAACAATGACACGATAGTGGACAAGGGTTGGCTGGGTACGGTGTCGGAGTTTTGATTCCTAGGTGTTCCGCTGCTAAAGCAACGGTTCGAGCTTTGACGATGCGACGACGGATCAGCTTCTTGACCTGCTTATCTACTATGCGTCGGATCCTCCTTGCGCCTAACCGCTGGTTGAATCGCGATAGGACGGATCTGCCGTACGTTGGCTCTTTTCCGGCTATGCTACATATGGTTCGTAGCCTCTCGTCGATTCGTAGGCGGCGTTCCAGCTCTCGTAGACCGCTTATTCTGAGGAAACGTCTGGCGAGATGAGCCTTGAAGAGACCTAACGGCTCCCGTTGAGGTCTGCCTGGACCGTCCTGATGGTAGCATCCTGTGACCAACCGTTCAACAAACGATAAATCCAGATTCCTCAACAATGACTCCAGAGTCTCGTACCCTTCCATCTGGATCGCCTCCAAATAGGAGGGTGTGAGGCTCAAACCATATTGACGTTACAGCGTCAACGCTGACAATAACTGGCCAACCCCCGCACTAATGTATAAACCACTTCGCTATACACTAACAGTGAAATGGTCTTCGTCAACTCGAGATGGCATCAGTCGTATTGGAAGGAAAATGATTAGCTGGGAACGCGACGAAAGCCTTATCGCATATGGAGACTCTTCTAAAGATTATTTGCCAGAAACGCCCGACCTAGTGTGAAAGCGAATGCTGGAACATCGAGAGATGATCTGGATCCTCGTCAAGAAAGACTTCAAGATCCGATACAGAAACTCCGCTCTAGGATTCATATGGTCCCTGCTCAACCCGCTCGCAATGATGGGCATCCTAACACTCGTCTTCTCGGCCCTACTGAAGGCTGGGATCGAGAACTTTCCACTTTTCCTGCTTCCAGCCCTACTATCTTGGCGTTTCTTCTCCATAGCTACATCCATGTCACTGTGGTCTATAATCGGAAACTCCTCGCTGGTAACGAGGGTCTACTTCCCTCGGTGGCTCTTGGTGCTATCAAGCAATCTAGCGAATCTCATCGGCTCTTCGCTAGAGTTTGCCGCTCTCTCTCCTCTACTGATCCTCTTAGGGATGAGGGTAACGTACTTCACGTTCCTGCTTCCTGCTCTCTTGGCAGTCGAATTTGTTCTGATCGCAGGAGTATCTCTACCCCTTGCCGCTCTGAACGTTTACTATAGGGACATCAACCAAATATGGGACATAACACTTCAGGCAAGCTTCTTCCTATGCCCAATCATATACAGCTTAAGCCTGATTCCCGGAAGATACGTTTTCCTATACTCTCTGAATCCCATGACTAGAATCATAGAATCTACCAGAAAAATCTTCTACCACAACACCTTGCCCACTATCTGGGACTTCGCGATACCGCTACTCGGGGGGCTTCTCCTGCTTCTTGTGGGCTATCTGACCTTTCGTAGGCTCGAGCCAAGATTCGCCGAGGAGGTTTAGAAATGGAGCCTATCATCAGGGTTGAAGACATATGGAAAAAATTCAAGATTCCCCATGAGAAGAGGACAACGATCCTCGAAAACATAGCCGGAGCCCTTCAGATTCTAGGGGGCAAGACTTTCGCCTATGAGGAGTTCTGGGCCTTAAAGGCTGTGAGCTTCACCCTAAGCCCCGGCGAGTCCCTTGGCGTAATAGGTGAAAATGGAAGCGGGAAAAGTACCCTTCTGAAGATCTTGGCGAGAATACTGCGCCCAGACAAGGGAAAGGTTGAGGCAAACGGTAGGATCGCACCCATCCTCGAGCTCGGCGTCGGCTTCCACTCGGATTTAACAGTTAGGGAGAACATTCTTGTCTATGGGACGATCATGGGCCTAAAGAACCGCGAGCTGAAGAGGCGAACTGATTCGATTCTCCAATTCGCTGACCTTGAGCGTTTCAAGGATGCCAGGCTCAAGAACCTATCCTCAGGCATGCAGATGAGGCTCGGGTTCTCAGTGGCCATCGAGACCGATCCAGACATATTCCTGATAGATGAGGCGTTGGCGGTTGGAGACATGGAGTTCCAGCAAAAATGCCTCAGCAAATTCAAGGAATTCAAGAGCAGCGGGAAAACCATAATCCTCGTTTCTCACGCATTGAATCTAGTGAAAGAGTTCTGCGAGAAGACCCTGCTTCTATCAAGGGGTGAGATGGTCAGCTTCGGAGAGACGGAAACAGTGGTCAACGAGTACGTAAGGCGAGTTCAAGGCCCATGACTCCTGCACCTCAATCAATCTCAATGGAGGTTTGGCGGCGTGCAACAGCTCCCAAGAGTTTCTATCCTCATATTGAACCATAACGGGTTAGAGTGGCTTCCCAAATGCCTTTCCAGCGTGACGGAAACCGATTACCCTAGCTTCGACGCCTATCTAGTAGATAATGGAAGCACAGATGGCTCCGTAGATTATGTTCGAAGAAGCTTCCCTAGAGTTAGGCTCATACTTAATGGACAGAACTTTGGCTTCGCCGAAGGATACAACAGGGCGATAGAAAAGGTATCTGCAGACTATCTCGTGCTGCTCAATAATGACACTGAGGTTCTGAACCCAGGCTGGCTTCGCTGTCTCGTCGATAAAGCCTCCAGCGATCCCAAGATAGGCTCAGTTGCATGCAAGATGGTCTCCTTTGAGGATCACTCACGTTTGGACTCCGTTGGCGGAATGGGCATACCGTTCTGGCGCGGCTTCGTCGACATAGGTCGGGATGAGCTCGATCAGGGGCAATACGATCACGAAGGCTTCGAGCCCTTCGCATTCTGCGGGGGTGCAGCTCTGATCAGGCGAAACATCTTCTTGTTCGTAGGAAGCTTTGATGGAAAATTCTTCCTATACGTGGAGGATGCGGACTTATCCTGGAGGCTCAGACTTCTCGGCTACCGAGTAGGCTTCGCGCCTCAAGCCCAAGTAGCTCACTATTTCTCAGGCTCCTCCATGGCCAAAGAGACCGACGCACGGAAGGTCTACTATTGTCACAGAAATCTTCTCAGGGCAATCCTCAAGAACTGTGGACCATCGCTCTGCTGGGCTCTAAGAAACTACCTCCTATTCACTCTGATGATGGCCGTAGGCTTCAGCATCCTAGAACCAAGGAAGGCGATCGCAGCCATAAGAGCGGTCCTCTGGAATCTGGCCAATCTCAAGGACACATGTATTCGGCGATCGATCACACAAGCCAACCGAAAAGTCAGCGAAGCAGAAGTCCTAGACAAGATGTATCCTAACCTCAGAAGGCATCAGCCCACTGAAAGGCCCAAGCTACGGCGAATACTTAACGTTCTATTTGAATACGCCCAAGGACACCGCCTTCAGAAGCTCAGCTACATTTGATTCAACTTTCTCGCATCAAGGCTCAACGCACAGGCACAATCGGCTCCGCAATGGAACACCTTGCTCAAAGGTAGAGGCAACGGAGACTATGAGGGAACCACAAGCTCCACCGCCTCTCTAACCGTCACAGGAACCTAGAATCACGCTCCTAATCACGGGACCAACCTCAGCCCCAAGAGGCAGCTCAGCCACCTTCATCGTGATAGTCACCAACCCCGGTCCTTCCCTATCCACAACGCTCTACCTTGAGGTGAAGGGACCCTCAGGCTACCTGCACTTCGACCACCAACAAATCACGGCACCCGCAGGCGGAAGAGAAAGTTACCAATTCCTCTGGCAGGTTCCCCCCACAGCCACTACCGGGGAATACCAAGTTTCTGCGGGTCTTATACCGCCGAAACCAACAGCGATAGCCCAAACTCAGATCAACATAA
>CAZQDW010000053.1:3950-8953 GCA_964592315.1 uncultured Candidatus Bathyarchaeia archaeon | reverse complement strand
AAAGAAAAAGAAACACCTCGAGAAAGTCGGAACAGGAACATAAACAGAAAGAATAGCCAGTCATTTGCCTCAAAAACCGAGGCTGAAAATGGCTGGGGTTTAGGGTTCGGTTCGGAGCCAAAGTCTTATAATGCAACATCGATATAGAGAAGAAGACTCCATCGAGGAAACTAGCCATGGTTGCCCAATTCTCAGAGGATGATTCTTACTATCCGCCACCCGAATCCAGAGGCGGCTGGCGCTGGATCGAGAAGCCTAAAGAAGCCCGCACAGTAGCTGGTATAGATCCTGAAAAGCTCAATCTGGTTCGGCAGATACATGAGTTTCTCTATGGTGGCGACTCCTGGTCCGTCGTCATCATTCGACACGGTTACCTAGTGAAAGAGTTCTACACCTTCAACGTCTTGGTTCCAACCCGGTTTGACATCTGGTCTGGAACAAAATCGTTCACAGGAACGGCTTGGGGGCTCCTCCTAGACGACAGTCGACGTGGCAGGCTTCCCCATAGTCAACAGGTCGATCTAGACAGTCCAGCTTACGCCTATATTCCCGAAGGCTATCCGCTCACGGACCCTAGGAAAGAACACATCACCATGAGACATCTTCTAACGATGACGTCTGGCATTCCCGGCGAGAAGATAGGCATTCACGGAAATCCGACGACAACCGAAAACGGTCCATTCGAACACGCTCTTGGAAGATGCCCAAACAGATACGGCAAATGGGCAGACAAACTCTTGGCGGAACCAGGCATCTGCTGGGACTACAGCGACCCAGCCATCGCTCATCTCTCGCTTGCCTTCTGGAACATTATGAAACAGGAGATGAGCGATTATCTCAAGGAACGCATCTTCGATCCAATCGGCATAGAGAACCTCAGCTGGGACATACAGGGCGGAAGCGGATTCATCGGGCCGCACACGAACGCACACACTGGGATACACGTCTCAGCCCGAGAACTGGCGCGTTTCGGCTATCTCATGTTGCGCCGCGGTACTTGGAACGGAAAGCAACTGATACCCGAATGGTGGATAGACTTGGCCACGAAGTCTTCACAAGTCTTCAATCCGAGCTACGGCTATACCTGGTGGGTAAACACGACAGGCACCTGCTGGCCAAAGATTCCCCCAGATACGTTCGCTCTGTCCGGTTACAGATCGAACAGATGCTATATCATACCGTCTCTTGACTTGGTCGTTGCACGAACCGGTTCAGGTCCACCAAGCTGGGACGAACAAGAGTTCATTGAAGGAATCGTCTCCGCAATCATTCACGAATCATGAAGACGTTATGCGAACTTCTATGGAATGCTAAGAATCAGAGGAGGGGTATATACGAAGGATGAATTGTACATCTGCGCCAAAGATGTGAAGTACGTGGTAGATAAGACTCATGGGAGGCACTCGACACTTATAGTCACAGAGAAAGACATGGGTGCGAAAGGCTTCATCCTAGGGGTTCACTCAATGGACCCGGGAGGCTTCGCCCCAGAACATTTCCACGAAAAGGAGCAGGAAGCCATGTACTTCTTCTCAGGTGAAGGAATCGCCACAATCAACGGGAAGGAATACCCAATCAAACCGGAATCAGCAATGTTAGCACCGCCCAAAGTGAAACACGCCATAAGGAACACTGGCACAGAGCCGCTCAGATTCGTTTTTGTTTACTGTCCTCCTCTCCCTGAACATCTCAGCCGAGAAGAATACTTCAAAAGAGCCAAGGACAAACTATAGCAAGGGCCTTAGGAGAAAGACTGGGCAAGGCGTTTCTTGAGGACAAACAGCCATGAAATCGGTTGTCAAATATGCACATGGTCCGGGAAACGTCGCAGTCATGGATATGCCTGAACCTGTTCCCGGACCCGAGGAAGTAAAGATCGAGGTCAAAGCGGCTGGGATATGCGGCACAGACATCCACATATACCGTGGCGAAAGGACTTTAGCCCTGAATCCTCCCGTGATCATCGGACACGAGTTCACAGGCGTCGTAGCCGAAGTTGGCTCATCCGTGACAGGTTGGAAACCCGGCGACAGAGTCACGAGCGAGACCTCGGCCCACATTTGTGGGAAATGCGTGTACTGCCGTACTGGGAACTACAATATCTGCCCTGAGAGACGGGTTATCGGATACTGGTTCAACGGAGCCTTCGCAGAATACTGCGTCGTACCCAGCCGGATCGTTCACCGCCTCCCTGACAATCTGGACTTCGTCCCTGGCGCTCTTGCGCAGCCCTTAGCCGCATGCGTAAACGCAGTCACGGAGAAGACCTCAATCTCACCGGGCAGTGTCGTCGTCATAACTGGACCTGGGGCAATCGGCCTGTTAAGTCTCCAGTTGGCTAAGGCCGCAGGCGCCTCAGTCATCCTATGTGGCACAGCATCAGATATGAAAAGGCTTGATCTTGGCCGAGACCTCGGGGCGGGCGTCACAGTCAACATTCAAGAGCAAGATGCTCACAAGGTCGTGTCCAAACTGACGAATGGCGAAGGAGCAGATGTTTTCATCGAATGCTCTGGTTCTCCTGATGCCGTTCGCATGGGATTCGATCTCGTCCGTCGCGGCGGACGCTATACACAGATCGGTTTGGCTGGCCGTGCTTTCGAGCTCGATTTTGACACGGTGGCTTACAAGGAGATGACGATCCGCGGAAGCATCGGGCAAAAATGGTCATCATGGGATAGAGCGCTAAAGCTTCTCGAATCTGGCTTAGTCAAGGCCGAACCGCTCGTCTCAGATGTCTTGCCGCTAACCGAATGGAAGACAGGTTTCACGAAGATGGAAACGAAAGAAAGCGTAAAGGTAGTTCTAACCCCTATTGACTAAAAAACCTAAGTGCTGAAGTCGAAAGGTTACGTGATAAATCCGTCAGTTAGTTTCCATTTCCTCCAACTTAGATGGCTGCATGAGAGACGAAGGCATTACGGCACAGCCAGAGCTAGCAACGCCTCGCTCTTCCTAACCTGACGGGTTACAGGATCAACCTCTAATCCCAGACTCTCTAAGCCGTGCAGTCCAAAGACGCTCGCGTCACCTTTCTCAGCGAAGACGACTACCGTAGGCGCGATTTCACCTTCATATTCGACAAAGACGAAGCCTGTGTCCCTCTGTAAAATGTCCCCTTTGATGGTCTTGAACCGTTTGCTACCTGACGGTTGAATGTTAATCTTCCTAAGTATGTCGCTACTGATCCATGAATACGTTGCCCCCGTATCTACCAACAGGCACATCTCGGTAGACCACTCAGCCGAGGGATCTCTCCTTAACCTCAGCTTTATGAGGGTCTCCCCCAACCTGAACACCAAGTGATTATCTGTGTCTCCTTCAATTTAAGTACTTAGGCTAGAGCCGCCAAATTTTGCCCGATTGAAGCCTCGCATGGAACCATCCTAGATGCCTTAAGAGAAGCAAAGACAGATCGAAACGTCTCTAGGATTGTAGAAAAAATGGGGTTAGGCGAGTTCTATTTCGCTGATCTCGCTGAGGTCTTCTAGGTTGTTCATCTTTATCTTCCTACTTGAGATCGTGTAGAGCACATCCTCGATGTAGAGGCTTCTCTGCACCATGTAGTCCGAAGAGAAGTAGAAGCCGCTCTTCATGTACTCATCTAAGTCCTCTATATGAGTGATTCTTCCTCTCAGCTCAAGTCCGTCTTCGGATATGTCGAACACATACAGCCCTTGCCACACATAATCGCCGTACGCGTTGGAAGGAACACCGCCAGGATACTGCTCCTCGTTTATCTTTGCCTCTAAGACAGGTATCGCCAACAGATTCCTCTCCTTGTCGAATAGCAAAGCCTTGTGATCCCACAGAATCGGCGAGTCAGTTCCTCGGTCACCTATCTCATACTTATTTATCTCTATGGGATTCTCGACATCGCTGACGTCGAAGAATGAGATTTTGACTCCTTGGTACCATGCAAAGTCGCCTTCTTCGGCCTCGACGGTTTCTTTGCCGATGCCGATTATCCGGTTCTCGTCGTACGGATGAAGGTAACTCGAGTACCCCGTTATCTTGAGCCTGCCTAAGATCTCCGGGTTGGCTGCATCACTCAGATCGATCACAAAGAACGGGTCGACTTTCTTGAACGTGACCAAGTAGCCTCTTTCGCCCATGAACCTAGCTGAGTATATGGTTTCTCCAGGAGCGATATCCTCGATCTTGCCTGTGATGTTCAAGTCCATGCCAAGGACGTACAAGTTATTTCTCGAGGCTGGTTCTTCACCGTTCTGCCAAGTGTGAGTTGTGGTCGCTATCCTGAAATGTCCGTCGTACTCGTCCATCGAGAACTGGTTCAAGACGAATCCTGGAACAACCCCGCTAGTCTCGTACTTTATCTCGCCGTCCGTGATGCGGATTCTGTGGATCTCAGTCGTCTCCATCTGTTGAGATTCTTCGTTGAATACCGGCATCTTCGGAATCGTCACGTAAATGTTCTCTCTTGATACATAGACGGCGCTTGTGGCCCCGACGAGGAAGACCTCATATTTCGGCGCTTCATCACTCATAATGTCAACCGAGAGGACTGTTGTGAAAGCATAGAAGTAGTCCGAAACGTTCGCATAGTACACGTCTGAAGCTTCCACCTTCTCTGCGTGATCACCGTCCTCGATCACGGGCAGGGGCACTACGCCTTCGATGACAGTCGCAGGCTGGTTCACTATCACGTAAACGTAGTTCCCGATCATCCTCGAGGTGAAGTAACCACCGTTCACAGTTATCTCTCTTGCCAAGACGGGGTTCTCTCTGTCTTCGATGTTGAAGATCCGCACATGGACCTTGACCTCTCCGAAGCCGGGGTAGATTATCGCTTTCTCAGACTCGCCTTCACGGGGTTCAATCCAATATCCGTAGTCCTCTTGGAAGACGACGAGCCTATCGCCGTTGACAAACACTCCCGTTACGGTTCCATTGAAAGTGATCTTGGACAGAACTTCGGCATCTTCAGGCGGGTACGCCCTGACTATAATCAGAGTATTGCCAGACACCAAGTAGATGTATTC
>CAZQDW010000053.1:1951-3850 GCA_964592315.1 uncultured Candidatus Bathyarchaeia archaeon | reverse complement strand
GTCGCGGAGATCCCACTTGAAAGGCCAGACGAACACGTACACGACGAAGAGGCCCAGTATGAACGCTCCGTAGAACGTCATTCTTGATATCAGGCGTCCTCTGAGGAGGACGAAGTTCCTCAACACATCTATCTTGGCTTTCTCCTCTGCAATGTATCTGCCGTCAGCTGTCTGAGTTATGAGCTTGGCTTCCACCAGATTGTTAATGTGATACTGCGCTAGACTGGGGCTGGAAAGCCTCAGTCCTCTCCACACATCCCTGACTCCAACGGGCTCGTTTGACGTCAAGATGTAGAGGTAGACCTCCCAGATGACACCTGAAAGGTACTTACCGGCTTTCGTTGCCTCCCCCACAAAAGCCAACATCCTATGACTTCCCTAACAATATGAGCTATTGAGCTTGCGATATTGTGCTTTTTGACGATTCTACGCAAACCGCAGATCGGTATTTCTCTTATGGGCGTAGCCGCCACTTAATACTAAGCCTTAGAACGACCTGTTCTATTTTCTAGAACACAGAACCATTTTCCTAGAGAGGATTGGAATAAGGATTGCTTTGGTACGAGCCAGTTCTAAGTGTCAGATATACGAGTGGACCCTTCTCCCTAGGCAGCTGGGATATTCTAGGAATCAGGTTGTTGAGAATCTGCAAAGGATTCAGATTTATTGTTTCCTGTCCTTCGTCGACTCTTGGAATGAATTTGGAGATCTCTTCCACGATCAGGTTTTCGGCTATCTGTTCAGTCATGCAGATCTCGCCGCGATTGATGAGTTTTCCGATCAACGCATCCTTCAGTTCCATCGAGCGGTTCATCTTCTCGAAAATTTTCATAGATTTATTTGCTTGTTCGAGGCGAAATTCCGGAATCTTCGGCTTTCTGTGGAGGATCCTCACGCGTTCTCTCCATTTCTCCAACCAACAATCCAGCCATAGGTTTAAGAAAGCATTGAGTTCCTCAGAGTTCTCCTCGATATATCCTTCGAGCATGCTCGGTATAGAATAAGAGTCTTCGATGTTCCACTTAGCCCTAAACCAGTTGATCAAGTCCTTGTATACAAAGGAGACAATCTCATAATCCGCACCACAGGGATGGAACTGAGGTATCCGCGCATCAAGCTCTCGCGACAGGATGGAAAAGATCTTTCCTCTGGAAGCTAAGATAGGTTATCGCCCCGCGCCTTCTCTACCATAGGATTGAACTCTTGGCATTTAAACCTTAACCAAAAAAGGGATATGGTGTCTGGAGCCGATTTCCAATCTTGTGCTTGCCGGTAGTTCTCTGAAGATATTGAGGAAAGGGATAGCTTCGAGCCTATAGCCATAGCCTAATGGAAATCGTCAAATTGCGGAGTAAAGCGCAGCCCACCTACGCACCTGTTGGGTCTTCCTCTTGATAACTGCTATAAGTCAAATACAACGATTTGATGGGTCAATACCTCAGGGACGATGCAGCAAGCATACCCATCTCCAAATTTCAACTCCAACTCCCTCTTCGACGGAGCCAGGAAGGCGCTCTTAGGTTCTCTCTCAGTTCTGACTTCCAGAGTTACATTCCTAACTGGGTAGGCTTCTTCAATATATTCCACACTTTTACCTCTACGTTGAGGGTGAAAGTTCACAATGTGGGCCAATATCCGATTTCCTTGCCTCGTTAACGATACTTCTGACGAAGGAGGAGCCTCCGTCCGAACCAGTCTATTTTGGAGAACTGTATCTATGTAGTTTGTTCTAAGGAAATACATCTTACTGGTAGATCAATGTAGTAGATCCCATTTCTGGACTCCTATATTCATGGAGTACTCCCGAGAATTTAAGCCCAGATAAGACCTCAGCTAGGTTGACCGAATTTCCACTTCTCTTCCAAGATTTGCCGATTCGTAAGCTGCGCTTATGACTTG
>CAZQDW010000053.1:0-1941 GCA_964592315.1 uncultured Candidatus Bathyarchaeia archaeon | reverse complement strand
GATCGATTGTGAGTGCGATGTGCTCACCGTTCTGTTTCGTGTAGTAGGTGAATGGGTGGAGTCTCAGCCCGCCCTTTGACCCTAGGATGATCACGTTTTCGCCGCTCTCTAGATTAGTTGCCCAAGATGTTTCGAATGTGATGTTTGTGTCGTTGGCGAACCTTACGAAAAGGGATGCGTGTTCCTCTACATCGAACTTTGTTTCAAGTTTCGGTAGGTCCTCTATGCCTCGGTAGGTCATAGCGCTTACAGTGCAGGGCTGGGGGCTTCCCAAGAGATAAAGCATCACGTCTATGTCGTAACATCCAATATCGATGAGTGAGCCGCCTCCAGCCTTGGACGAGTCTATGAACCATTTGGAATCAACTAGGATGTCGATTCCGGGGCGTCCCCTTCGTCGGAAGACGCTGACCCTTGCATAATAGACTTTGCCGAGCTTACCTTCTGAGATGTATTGTCTAGCCATCTCGACAGCCGGATCAAACCTGCTGCGGGCGCTGGCGATCCCAAGCTTTACACCAACCTCTTTACATGCGTCAACCATCTTCCGAGCTTCGGAGGAGTTCATAGCCATAGGCTTCTCACAGAGGACATGTTTTTCAGCAGCTGCAGCGTCACACGTAATTTGGGCGTGGTTGAAAGGGGGCGTACAAATGATCACCGCCTCAACTTCTTTGAGGGCTAGAAGATCGCTGTAATCAGTTAGGCATTTCCTTACCTTGAACTTCTTGGCTGTTGATTCTAGTTCTGCTTCGTTGATGTCAGATATGGCTGCAACTTTGACGTTTTTCAGGTTTGAACATGCTTGTAGATGAGCCTTCCCAATTGTTCCGACGCCTATCACGCCTAGATTAAGAACCGGTTTCATATACCTTGACCCCCATGGATAACTAAGTTCATAGTTAAATCGAAGGTCCTTATATAACATAAGGTTTGACCCTGGTTACGCGTCATACGGCGAGAGGCGAGCTGAAATGAAGCTACTCGTCGACCATCGAGAGAGGCAACTGGCGAAGTTGCTTGAGGGAGTTTGTGAGGAGATTACTTTCTCGCAACTGCCCATAGGCGATTACGTCGTGATCTCTGATTACGGTGCTGTTGTTGTTGAGAGGAAAACTGTCAATGATTTCTTAGTTTCTATTAGGTCTAATAGGTTATGGGATCAGCTGCTCAGGATGATGCAGACTGACGAAGTATTGGGACATTCTGTAAAACGGAGAATACTTGTGGTGCACGGAAACTTTGAAGACTACTTTGAGTCAATCGACTTCGAGTATGAACGTGATCTTTTGGTGCATTGGTCTCAGCTCATGGGAGTCTACTTAGAGATAGTTTACGTCTATAACACGCCGATCATCCATGTGGAAAGCGACATGGCTTTCAAATCCTTCATGAAGATTCTGGTTAAGAGGGAATCTTCCGGATCTAACGATAAATGTCCCGATGCGAAGTGGTACGAGAAGCCTGTGAAAGCCGATCTGCCAGTAAGGGATCGAAAGAAGTATGTTCTTTCATCGCTTCCATATATTGGAGACCGGTTGGCTGAGAATCTGCTGAAGCATTTTGGCACAATCTGCGGGGTGGCATGTGCTTCAGTAGAGGATCTTCAGAAAGTCCCGAAGATTGGAACGAAAAGAGCGGAGCTAATCCATGCGATTTTCCATTCTTAAAGAGCTCTGTTTCGCTAGATTTAGTGCCCTTTGTTGCAATAGGCTTTGGCAGGCTAGAGAGTGTCCTTCGAGAAGGCCTTTTTCTCCTACAACCGGTGTCAATTCTTCAGCAAGTGGAGGATGTCTCATCTAAGAATTTGTTCCCAGTCTACGTTTTCTTCAAAAAGTTTCTTTGCCATCTCAATCCGGGTTTTGTCTCCGGGTTTGATCTTCCCCACGATTCTTTGGATCATCTGCAGAGTCGTGTAAGTGTCGTGTGGCACCAATATGA
>CAZQDW010000052.1:0-8984 GCA_964592315.1 uncultured Candidatus Bathyarchaeia archaeon | reverse complement strand
AGTTTCTCTTCGTATTTTCTGAGGTGTTCGGCGGCTTCGCCGACATCCATGAATAGCGAGTCTACTCTCTCAACATCTTCAATGGTCACCCTTTCACGTTTCATGACCTTGGAGTTTTGGGCTGCCAAGCTGAGAAGCTGGACGGCGTATCTTAGGGATGAACTGCTCCCTATTTCTGTCAGCTTCTCCAATGCGTTATCATCTATGGTTACCTTTTCTTCTTTGGATCTAATACGGAGGATCTCCCTTACGCTTTCGGCATCATATTGTTGGGTAGCTATGATCACGGACCGGTCTATAAGATCCAGCGGGAAGCCCATGGGGCTTTTAACATCCGTACCGCGGATAGTTGTAACACCCCTGTTGGTCGCCAAAATGATTATTGGGACGAGCTCGCTCTCCAATGCTCGACCGAGGAAACTGAACGCTTCCAAATCTAGTAAGTGGCTATCATCAATGAAGAGGACGCCTGGATGGATGAAGGCCTTGCCCTCGTCAACCATTTTCTTGACAGATTCATCTACACCGGTCCTAATCTCCGTGTCGATCTCTTTGGTCCCGGCACCACCGAAAAACATTGAGAAAAGCCCACCGCCCATTCGACTTCTGGCGTTGATCTGGTCCATATCCGCCAGAGTAGGCGTGTAAACGAATTCCTTCTCCTTTAGGACGTCTCCAACAGGCCTGGGAACCTTCTCTCTTGTGTCGACATCGTAGGTTTTCCCCTTGGCGCTCTCTAAGCTCAAACCGAGGTTTGCTACTCTCCCCGTTTCAGCATCGATCTGAATAACGCTTCCCTCGGTGATTCCCTGTTGGATCAGTTGTTGCGCGATGGACGCGCCTGCTTCGATAGTCTTCTCTTGCTGCGTCGTTTTCAGGGTTATTCGTACACTTTCCGGAACCTTCTGATACGGATTGTACGGGTGCGGAGCCGTTCGTACGTCGATGCCTATGAGTTCGCCTTCATACACCTTTCGCATCTCATGTATCTCAACGCCGATGCATTTACGAATAGCCTCGACCAATATCTCAGTTTTCTTCCTTTCACTGCTGTATATCTCGCTTCCGCTCATCTGTATGAATGGAACATTGGGACCTAGATCCCTCGAGATTCCCACAGCTATCGCTGTTTTGCCTGTGCCCGGAGGACCAGCTAAGATCACGGTCTTCCCGCTTAGCCTACCCTCCTTTATCATCCGAACTACTAAGCCAGCAGCCTCACGCGCGGTCTCTTGACCCACCATTCCGTCCTTGACTTTGACAGCCTTTAAATTCTCATCTAATCCCAGGCCCTTGATGTGAGTGTGGGATCCGATGCGTTCGAACCGACGACCTTCAGTGGCCACCTCCCTTATCTCTGCCATTAAAATCCTTCCGGAGGCTGCTCACTTGATGATCGTTTCTAGAACTCAGACTCCCCTTCTTCTTCCTCCTTCTTCGCTGGACCGCCAGGCTTCTCTTCCTTGGGCTTGGTAGCAGCTATGACATCGTCGATTCTTAAGATCATGGACGCTGCTTCGGCGGCGGATTTCGTGGCATGTTCCTTGACGCTCAGAGGTTCGATGACCCCCTTCTCGTACATGTCTACCACTTTGCCTGTAAAGACGTCAACCCCCGTCCGGTCACCTTGGGGTTTTTCATGTGCAGATCTCAACTCAACCATAATGTCGATCGGCTGCAGTCCCGCATTTTCAGCTAATGTCTTGGGAACTATCTCTAGGGATTCCGCGAAAGCTTCGATTGCCAACTGTTCTCTGCCGCCAACCTTAACCGCATAGTCACGGAGTTCCTTAGCCGCTTCCGCCTCTGGGGATCCACCTCCGGCAACGACCTTGTTCTTCTCGATCACATCAGATACAACTGATAAAGCATCGTGCATGGAGCGTTCAGCTTCGTCGACCATCCTTTCCAAGCCTGCGCGAATCAGGATTGAGACGGACCTTGGATCCTTGCATCCTTCGATGAAGGTCATCTTGTCGTCTCCGATCTTCCGCTCCTCAACCACCTCTGCATGACCAAGATCGTTCTCAGTAAAGTCGTCCAAGTTTGTAACGATTCTTCCACCAGTAGCCCTCGAGAGCTTCTCCATATCGGACTCCTTTGCGCGTCGAACTGCCATTATGCCCTCCTTAGCCATGAAGTGCTGAGCCAAATCGTCCATGCCCTTCTGACAGACCACAACATTTGCACCAGCCTTCCTAACCTTCTCAACCATCCCCCGAAGCATGCTGGTCTCCTGATCCAGAAACGCCTTCATCTGCGACGGGTCTCGTATTCTAATCTCAGCGCTGACCTCAGTTTTTTCAACTTCTAATGCTGCATTTATCAGGGCGATCTTCGCGTTCTCCAAGCGCTTAGGCATGCCAGCATGCACAACCTCCTTATCCAAAATTATGCCTTTCACGAGCTCGGTGTCTAGGAGGCTCTTCCCCTCTTTCTTTATGATCTGGATGTTGTCAGTGTCGGCGATCCATGCGTCTCCGCGTTTTTCAGCTATCTGCCTCACAGCTTCTATTGCGATGTCCGCGAAGTGTTCTCGTGCTGCACCAACAGCCTTGCTCCCCATTGATGTTACAGCAACCTTCTTTAATGTCTCTTTATCATCTATGTCGACGCTTATGCTGATGTTATCTAAGACTTCCATGGCTTTTTCCGTTGCCTTTCTGTACCCGCTCACGATCACTGTTGGATGTACGTTTTGATCCAAGAGTCCTTCGGCCTTCTTCAGCAGTTCTCCTGATAGGACTACAGCGGTTGTGGTTCCGTCGCCTACCATGTCATCTTGGGTCTTCGCTACTTCTTTCAACATTTTGGCAGCTGGATGCTCAACATCGATCTCGTCCAGTATGGCTGCGCCGTCGTTGGTTATTGTAACGTCGCCTAGGCTGTCAATGAGCATTTTGTCCATACCGCGCGGCCCAAGCGTGGTTCTTATGGATTCGGCAATTACTCTGGCAGCCATGATGTTGTTTCTTTGCGCCTCTTTTCCTCTGCTTCGTGCTGTTCCCTCTTTCAGGATGAGAACAGGCTGGCCAGCTTGGGTTTGTGCTAAATACGCCATATTGATCTATCCCTCATTTCTATTACTCATCAATCGTTCTGTCTAATTTCATAAAACAGAAAATATATAAATCTTACTGAAATTGAAACAACGAATGCACAGACCTTATATGGAATCACTCAAGATCAGCAAAGGTCTACTAAGCGATGAACAAAAATGGAGACTCAGATTGACACGGCAACTGTGTCTTTCTAAAACATAACAAAGCTTAATATATTGCTGGTTATTTCCATATCACTTGAAGGTGCACATCTATGTCAGAGCTGGGCATCAGAGAGCCGATGTTGGTAAAAGATGTCATGACCAGCCCCGTGATCACGATTTCAGAGGGTGGATCTGCAGATAGAGCGGCTGCACTGATGGAGAAGCACAGTCTAGGCTGCGTGATCGTGACGACTGAAAATGACAAGCCTATCGGCTTGATAACGGAGCGAGACATCGTCACCAGAATCGTGGCCAAAGATATCCAGCCCAGCAAAGTCACAGCAAGGGAGATCATGTCAACACCTCTCATTACAATCGATCCTGAGGAAAAGTTGTTCGAAGCCGCTCGAAGAATGAATAGGCTTAATATCCGAAGATTAGGCGTGGTGTACAAAGGGAAACTCGTAGGGATAATCACGAGTAAAGATATCGTGGCGATAATGCCCGAACTTATAGAGATAATACAGGAGAAGGCTCGTATAGGGAGCCAAAGTGAGGCTGAAAGGGTCGCGGACCGTCCGCTCCTAGCGGGATACTGTGATAACTGTGGACAGTGGTCTAACAACCTTAGAGAGGTTGAAGGAAACTTCTTATGCGAAGAATGTCAGATTGAGTTAAGCAAAGAATAGCAATGTATAGATGATGTTCACTTCTCTTTTGCGACCTGAAGGTAAATGGATAGGGCACCATGCCTTTAGGCCTTTTCTTGCAACGTTTTACGTGCTAAATTCCCATATTCCCCAAGGACCTACGGACATTTCTTCTACTTATTATTGAATGAATGCTCAAAGTGGAGACATTCTCGATGAAGATGCTGAAATACACCTTTGTCTTCTAAGCTAAGAATGATATCAGAGAAGTTTCAATCAACGCGGCGAATAGTAACAGCAATGCGCAAACAAATACGGCCTTGAATAGGTTAGACAGTTCATCTCTGAACCGGCGTCTGAAGATCTCTAAACCAAGCCAGAAGCTTTCAGATAATGCCACACCATATGAAAGATACTCGATCCACGCATGCGGAAACACAAACGTTAACATTAGTAGAGTTAGGGCGTCGGTCCCTTGAATCGGCGCCATGGCCGCAATAATCCTCCCGGTTGAAAAGAAAACGTACGAACCGTATATAGGTCCAACGAAAGGCGTGAACATAGCCAGCGAATGCATCAGGTTATTCCCATAGATCATTGCTATTTCGAAAAAAGGACTTGCATTTTCAAGAATGTCCTCCATTTCCCCAAACTCATTACGTATTCCTTGAGCTTCTGACGAATTTATCGGCAGAATAGCTCCGAAAGATGTTGCGACAAGACTCGCCAAAATTGCTACAATTATAGTTCTTATGCGTCTCGATGTCTTTCTCTCTGTTGGCCAAGAAACTTCAAGAGGCTTGGCAATTTGTGATTGAGCTTGCATGAGGGCACCGCAGTTGGGGCAGAACTTAGCTTCTTCATCGTTGGGTATTCTGGTTCCGCATTCGCGGCAATAGGGCATAGGCCCACCAGAGTGTAAAATAACATCTATGGTAATAAACGATATGTACAAATCGATGATTGATTAGGCAAAGATGCCGAAAACGACATTTCTATGGTCTGGTAAGTGGTTATGCTCACATCTATCTGCGGAAATGGAGCTAGAAAGAGAATCCGTGATAAGTTCAAAAAAGAATCAAACAAAGCATTAATATCTGCAAAAATAACCCTTTACTAGGAAGCCAATGAAGAAAATTTCGGAAGTTGACCTGCTGGAACAGGTCTGTGGGGAGGCAAAGCTGAAGGGAAAGATAACAGGTCCGCATTTGAGTCTACTCTATGAAGCGTTCGGTCATCGTTTCCTGAAGGCGTGGGAAGCAGTGAAAGAGAGAAATGTTAAGAAGTACCAGTTCAAACCAAGCGGCAGGATAGTCTGGATCGTCGTGGGAAGAGAAAGAGATTATCTTGTTATGCCCGCTGCAGATTTCTGTTCTTGTGACGACTTCTACTACCGAGTGATGGGTGGCGAAGCCCATCTATGTTACCATCTGATTGCCCAAAAGATAACCGAGTGTCTAGGGTGGCATGATCTCATAAGAGAGAACGACGACCTCTATGATACTTTTATGAGTGAATGGAAGAAGGTATAACTTAAATATGTCATCTCAGGAGATATTGGAGGGAGACATAGACTTCGATGAGCACAGGAGAATATTTTGAGTTGATCGTCATCCCTGTGTTGATAGGGCTAACAATGATCACTTTGATCCTACTCTTCCTCTACACGGTATACGGCAAAGAAGGGCGCAGCGGCCCGCCGCATACAAGATTCAGCAATGTACTTGGGGGGGCAATCTCCCTCAATCAATTGATCGCTTTTTGTTGCGGTATATAGAATAACATATGATGCACGATGCATGTCTGCAAGTTAATCGTACGGATGAAGCTGAATTTTCGTAGGAACAATTTAAATGGATGTACGTACGGTTACCTAGTGACCTGGGGAAGAAAATGTCGGTTGAGTCCATCATCCATAGAATCCTGGATTCGCGAAAGGACCTCACACGTGACGAGATTACCAAAATGATAGAAGAGAAGGTCAAGAGTGCCAAAGGGTATTTTACGCTTGAGATTGCCGCTGAGATGGTCGCCTCAGCTCTTGGGGTGCAAACACCTCAGAGAGATCGTGAATCTAAGATCTCGATCAAAGATCTGGTCTCTGGACTAAACGATGTGACTATCACCGGCCGAGTTATACAGGTTTATCGCCCTCAGATCTTCTCTCGTCCGGATGGATCCGAGGGCGTTTTTAAACGTCTGCTGATCGCGGACAATAGCGGAGTGACGAAGGTTGTTCTCTGGGACGGTAAAGCCAAAATTGCTGACGACGTGAATGTTAAGCCGACTCAGATAGTAAAGGTCTCGCATGGATATATGCGTGAAGGAACCAACGGACAAATAGAGTTGAATCTGGGCAGACACGGGGAGATCGAAGTCTTATCACAGAGCGAACTAGAAGATAGATATCCAAGGGTTGAACAGTTCACCAAGAGAATTGGAGACATAACTGAGAAAAACGGAAGAGTTAACATCGCTGGCGCTGTGCAACGGATCTCTCCAGAGTCCGTATTCAAGAGAAAAGATGGTTCGGAAGGAAAAACGAGACGGCTGTGGTTGAGGGACTCGACAGGTATGATAAGAGTAGTATTCTGGAACAGCAAAGTGGAAGAGATCAAAAATCTGAGGGAAGAAGACCACTTATATATAATGAGTGCCAGAGTCAAGAGTAGACTCAATGACCAACTTGAGTTGCACATAGAAGAGGCATCTAGTGTTGATGTTGCAGCCGAGTTACCACTTGGACTAACATTTCCACCAACTAGCTTTGTGAAGGTTACGGAAATAACAGAGAGAAGCCGAAACATAGATGTCTTAGCCAGAATCGCATCCGTGAGCGATCTAAGAAAAGTCGATAAGTCGTCGGGTGAAGCCAAATACCTCTTGCATCTTCTCATAGAAGATGAAACTGGGTCTATCCGACTAAGCCTGTGGGAGGATGGAGGATTGCTATCTAACCAGTTAAGCCCTGGAATTGTCGTTCTCATCAAAGGTGCATACGGTCGAAAACGATTTGGAGAAGTCTCTCTAAATCTGGACAAGAGGGGCTCAATTGTCATAAATCCCGGGATTACAGAAGCGAAAAATCTGCCTCAACACACAGAAAAATTGGTCAAGCTTGCTGACATCAATGATAAACATTACGTGACTATTCAAGGAACCGTTGCCACGAGACCGAGCATAAGAGAAGTCAGAACCGGACGTAACGAAAGTGTGAAGGTAGCCTCTTTTGAACTATCGGATAGTACCCGAAACGTCGAAGTGTCTCTATGGAGACAGCTCGCTGAGAGCGCGGAGAAGTTATCCGTTGGCGACCGAGTGAGGGTAGAAAATATTTCGGTCAGGAGAGACTTGTCAGGGCAGTTGAAGCTCAGCTCAAACGTGTTCACATCTGTGAAGAGGTTATCAAAGTGGGAGTAAGGACCCTCTCAAAGAGGGAGCGACCTTCAAGACTTATGATATGTTTCTGAAAAAAGAAAGATTGTATGTAGCCTCAAGTTCTGTCTCTGTTACTCAGTCCTGCTCAAGGTTATCTCCATTGTTGAGACATTTGACTTCCTATTGTCTTCCCTCGTCATCTCCTCTGTGCCCATCTCGATGCTGTCGATCTTGACGTTTTTTACGAACGCGCGTCGGAGAAGCTCAACCGTGTCAACCGCTCTGCTGATTGCCCTTCCTCTGGCCTTGACTACCACGCTGTCAGCGCCACTGTTGAAGAAAGTCAGACAGGCTACTACGTAGTTCATGACGGGCTTCTTACCGATGAAAACCGTATTTTCTGATGTTTCAGATTTTCTCGATGTTTCTTCCACATACATCCCCTCCTGGATCTCTGAGTTTACACAGCCTTACAGATTTAGCATGAATCCATTATACCCAACTTGTATTTATATTTTAAGGCTTGCTAAAGAAAGATGAGGATAACTGTTAGTAAGATCGCCAGTATTGGAAAAAGAATCACGGCCAACTTCTTCACTCTCTCGATTGTTTTGTCTATTAAGAGACAAAGATCACTCAGCTGCTTCTCTCCAATGATCTTAATGCGGGGAACGTTTTCTGAACGCCACGAGAACTCTGCATGTTCAAGGTTTTTCAGTGCTTCCGTAGCTGCTTCGGCGATATAGTCAATAAGCTTCTTCTGATCAATTGCCTCTCCGATGGGATGGTATCCTCGACCAACCTTTGTGACTCCGTTTACGGCGTGGGTATCCGTAGTGAGAACTTCACCTTCAGATATCCCGAGATCCTCAAGCCTCAAGAGTATTCTTTCACGCAGACCTGATACGATGTTGTTTCCGTCGATGGTTACATATCCCGTTTTCTGGTGGCCAACCTCGATTACAATGACGCTTATGCCACCAGGGCCCATTCCGTCCTCAATCGCAAATTCGCTCGGATTAACCTTTGCAGTTCCCACCTTTATAGGGTGTCGCACGCAACCCATCGCCTTCTCTAGGGCATTTGAGGCGGCTTCTCTTAGAGGTTCAGCAACGCTTTCAGAACTAAAGGGTCCTTGGATACTGTTGTGGGCGTCGACTGTTATCGCGGTGGCCAATCCCTTCTTCTTAACTTCATCAATGATTGCATAGTCCAGTTCTCTTGGCAAGTCTTCCATTGTTTCAGGTGCGAGTGTCAATGTTAGGACTGCGCAATCTCCAAAGACTTGACAACTTGCCTTTGCACCGTTCACTTCCGAACGAACGAAGGGAGTAGCACGCAACTCGAAAGCTTTGAAATCAGCGATCTCGATAATCTTACTTAGGATCTTCTCATTCTGATATTGTGAGGCTACGTCAAGGTCGTGTCCAGCAATGCCGTGGGGAACGGAGACCAAGCACCTAGTCTTATTTTCAAGAGTTGTTTGAATAATGTGGGGTAGGGAACTACTGCCAACATTTCTGAAGGGTCCCGGATGGATGACGGGAACGACTATGACTGCTTTCAATCCTTTTTCCCTTTTGAACGATAGCAAAGATACCTCTATGTCTCTCTCTTCACCAAGTTGCTCCAAGAAATGCTCGAGGGGCTCATTCAGATTCTCAGTCCAGTTTGCCAAGAACGCCCTAAACAAGGGGAGGGGCCTTATTCCTAGGATCTCCTTCCCTGCCGCGTTTACAAAAGTTACAAAG
>CAZQDW010000051.1:0-9106 GCA_964592315.1 uncultured Candidatus Bathyarchaeia archaeon | reverse complement strand
ACAAGATCTGCATCACAGCGAGCTGCCCCGAGGTACCTTCCCCACTCATAGAACAACTAAAGGCGGCTGGAAAGCTCATAGCTCCCGTTGGGGCGCCTTCTTCACTCTTTGGGCAGGACCTTGTATTGATGGACAAGGATGCTGAAGGAAGAACTAAGAGTCGTGTACTCATGCAGGTTGTCTACGTTCCACTCGTTGGAAAACATGGTTGGGAGCGCAGGTAGGCTCAACCAAGACGCATTTTTATAAGTCGATGTTGCTCTTCTTCTTGAACAAGCCTTGGTCAAACGGGTTGGCATCATCTCGAGGATTGATAAGGAAGAGGCGTTGAAGAAGGCAGGTCAAATCTGCGACTATTTGCTTGAAAGAGGGTTTGAAGTCTTCCTTGAGAAGGAAGTAAGCGAACTGCTGAGACGCCCACAGCTGAGCTGCGATCTGCGAGAAACGGAGTTCGACCTAGCCGTAACTGTGGGGGGAGATGGAACGATCCTCCGTGCCTCCTCCCTGTTGAAGAATCCAGAGACGCCTCTGCTGGCAGTGAACATGGGCATGCGGGGATTCCTCACCGAAGTCGGTCCAGAGGAGGCTTTAGAGGCGATCGATAGGGTTGTCGCAGGAGATTATGCTTTGGAGAAGTGCTTCAAGCTCTCGTCAAAGACCAGCGAAAACCGTTTCCAAGATGCGTTAAACGAAGTGCTCATCGCATCCCCGTTTCCGTCTAAGATGCTGAGGCTTGGAATTTATATCGATGAAAAAGAGGTTTTTGACTTTCAGGCGGATGGGATAATCGTCGCCAGCCCCACAGGTTCTACTGCTTACTCCCTCTCTGCAGGCGGAACAATCTTAGCACCTTCCGTAGAGGCTATGATCGTGACGGCGGTCTGTCCCCTCTCGCTGTTTCACTCCATGGCGGTGCCCATCACAAGCATGGTCGAAGTTGAGCTCATGAAGCCCGAGGTCGGCGCCCTGATCGTCGTCGACGGAATGATCCAAGAGAAGCTGAACCCAAGGGACAAGATCGCTATTTGGAAGTCAGACCACACAGCCACCTTCATCAGATTCCAATCCTACTATTCCAGACTCAAAAACAGGCTTCTCTTCTCCTACAAGGAAGAAGAACCATAGCTAAGCAATTTCCTTTTCTCAGTGGAAAGCAGGTATGTAGTTTCTAGATGACTCATGAGTATTTTGCTGGGTTAGGCTTGTTCTGCTGCGGGAGGAAGTAGAGATTCCATAGGTCTTAACTGTATCCGTATTAACCTAGGAGGTTTGATCCATACGTGCGAGAATGGAGTTTTCTCGTTTTTCTTTTCCGATGATGGTTTTTTCACCATGTCCTGGATACACGATTGTGTGTTCAGGCAGCTTCGTCAACTTTTTGAAGGATTCTATTATGTCTTTGAAGGAGGAGAATGCTTGGTTGGTGCTGCCAACACGCCCAGCGAACAAAGTGTCACCTGTAAAAACAACGTTTTCACTCTGGCAATACACCGATATACTTCCCTCACTGTGTCCGGGCGTATGGATGACTTCAAATTCTAAGGCTCCTGCTTTTATCAAGTCTCCGTCATCTAGAATCCGATCAGCAGGAGGAGAGGCTACGGCCTCAAGCGTGAGACTGCATTGCAAACATTTCACTGTTGCTCTTCCCTGTTCTTTCATGATCTCGAGGCTGAGCTCTCTGCCGCCGCAGGCTGGACATGGAGGCACAAAGACCAGCCAAGGCTGAGTTAGCAATAAGGCGTCTCTTTCGTGTATCAGAATCTCAGCCCCAGTGGCTTTTTTCAACACGCCGTTGCCGCCGATATGATCAAAGTGACCATGAGTGTTGATGATGTATCTCAATTTCAGACCTTGTTGAGCAACATCAACAAGAAACTCCTTGTCTTCACCTTTTCTGAGATCAGGATCGATGACGATTGCCTCCGATGTTTCTTCGCTTGTAACCAAATAGCAGTTAGTATGATTAGACCCAACGATCAGTCGTTTGACCATCATGTCTATCTCAACTCGCTGGCGTTGATATCATGAGGTTCTTCAATTAACTATATAAAGAAGAGTTGAAGGGCAAATATGAAGTGCATGTTGACAGTTCTGCCTTCTTGAGGAAGATATAGTTTCATCTGAATACGCCTGCGCCCTTGCAGTATGTGGATTGAGATCATTGTTAAGTTTGCCATTATGATAGAGTGTTACATAGAGACACATGGTTTGACCGAGCCAACCGATGGCTGGAGAGAAGGTCGAACTAAGGCACAAGTGCAAATACTCAAGAGAATATCATATATTACTAGGGAAACAGCAATGAGCGAAAGAAAGGCTTTCGTCCTAGATACGTCTGCCTTCATAGCAGGCTACGAGCCAACAGGAGAAGGAGTACGGCTCTACACGGTGCCAGAAGTCCTTGATGAACTCCGAGGTACGATAGTGAAGCTGAGGGTTCAAGCAGCGTTGGACTCTGGGAAGCTGACGGTTGAGAGTCCGAAGGAGAGGTTTACAGAGGAGGTTATGAGGGTTGCACAAGAGACGGGGGATTTCGCCTCGTTGTCCAGTACAGATATATCCGTTTTAGCCCTAGCCTTGCAGCTCAGGACACTGCATAGCGACCTTACCTTGATCTCAGAAGATTACTCAGTACAGAATGTAGCCAGTCGTCTCGGCATCAAGTACAGGTCTCTCGCCACATTGGGCATAAGTCGCAGGATCGTCTGGGAAACCTATTGCCCTGGCTGCCATCGAACCTATGAGGGTCTCTCGTCTGGTGAAGCATGTCCTATTTGTGGAACAAGGCTTAAGAAGAAGCCACAGACGAAGAAGTAGACTAGCCCGCTTGAGACACTGAAAAACTATAGGAGAGTTCAGATGGTAATTCAGAAAGCAAGATTATCCTTTGTCGACTGGTTTGTTGAGTTACGCTAAACTTTTGTAGGAATGTGGGGTTAGATTCTAAAACGTCGTCCTTGATATGATAAAAGATATGGGATTTGATATGAATAAGGATGTGAGTCTTCAAGAAGCCCGCTGGCTTATCGTCAAAGCTATGTCGGATGAGTTCCCAGAGTTGAGGGAGAGGGCTAAGAAATATCTGAGGATAGAGAACTGCCCAGAGCTGGTTCGCTTTTGTGAATTACTATGTAAGACCTGCTGAGGGAATGTTAACTTAAATTTAAATGGAGTTGCAACCTAAGACTTTACAGGTGATTTAAGATGAGCTATGTAGACAGCTGGACACCCAGTATCTTAGAGAAAAGAGCGACGAGTATCAAAGAGTACTTAGCTGAAAAAGGGCTCGAAGCGCTAGCCATTACGGATAACTTGAACTTTGTATATGTGACAGGCTTCTTCATCGATGTTGCACCTTGGGAACGACCTGTAGTGGCTGTTATACCACGTGACGGTGAACCGTTCATGGCCCTCTGCGAACTCTCGACAAACCATGTGAGGCTTGCTCTCGAACAAGGGAGGGGTTGGATCAAGGATATCCACTTCTACACGGAGCATCCGCGTCAGATGAATCGCCTATACAATGTGCGGGAGTGGTCAATCCTCGTCAGCGAGATCCTCCGCGAAAGGGGAATTGTTAAAGGCAAGATCGGTGTGGACTCTAATCCCCAAGCCCTTGAGCGGAGGCTGAAGCCGCAGCTACCAGATGTTAACTTCGAGGATGCCAGTAGGCTTCTGAGGGAGATGCGTGTCGCAAAGTGTGAGGAGGAACTTGACCTCATAAGGAAGGCTGGAGCTATTTCGGACTGGGGGCAGATCAGGTACAAGGACGCCATAACAGTGGGGAAGCGGTGGATAGAGCTCAATGCTGAGGTGAGTTATTTGATGGCTAAAGAGGCAGCGGAGAGATACCCCGACTACCAAGTGAATGTGAGTGCAGGCGGAACGGGGATGAGTATATTCTCAGCTCTGCCTCATGGACCAGGGGGTTACAGTGGGAGGAAGATCCAGAAAGGAGATGTGATCGTTAATGGCACCACTGCCCGCTTGAACTACTATGGCGTTGAGAATGAGAGAACCTATATCGTGGGGGAGCCGACGGAGAAGCAGAGGCGGGTCTTTAACGTGATGTTGGAGGCGCAGTTGAAGGGTGTTGAGATGTGTGTTGAGGGGAATAAGCTCTCGGACATTGATGCCGTTGCTCAGAAGGTTATAGAGGATGCTGGTTACGGGGATTACATCATGCATAGGACGGGTCACGGGATGGGTCTCGCTGGGCATGAGTATTGGGATGACATGGCCTTCAGCCATCGTAAGCTGAAGGCGGGGATGGTTACGTCTGTTGAGCCTGGTATCTACATCTATGGAGAGTTTGGGGTTAGGCACTCTGACACGGTGATCGTTGGGAAGGATAAGCCTGAGGTTGTAACGGGGTACACGAAGGATTTGGAGTACCTGACTGTTAGGGTGTAGTCTCTTTCCTTCTTTTTCTTTTGTATGGTTTGCTACAACTGTTGTTATGCTTGATTTTTTTCGTTAGTGTTGTGCGGCGGTGGTGCTTTAGTAGCCTTGGATTCTCTGGACTTTCCGCTTGTTGTTCCAGGGCATCTGGTTGACTTCGCGTCTGTGAAGAGGATTTATGAGTGGTGGCTGGTTCTGGCATAAATGATATATACATCTTGGTTATACCCTGGTTTGAGGCTTCATTGAAGGTGTACACGTCAATCTCTAGTGAAGCCCCAGGATTAAAGTATCAACATAGGCAGTGGAGATTAGAAGATGGTAGAAAAGTCTGATTTCTTCAAAGATGTTAAGATAGAAGAGGTGGAAGTGAGCGGGGAGCTTGTGAGGTTCCCTGTCCGATACTACGACCAGATGAGAATCTCTGCCAATTTCCCAGCTCCAATTCAGAATGTAAGAAAGCTGATTCCATCGGATAAGCTGAAACCAGTCGAAACCAAGCCAGGTAAGACTGTTGTCGTTCTAATTGCATTCGAGTATAAACACCTTGACAACATAGCGCCGTACAATGAGTTTGGAGTGTTCGTACCCGTACTCTACAAAAAGTCAGATGAAGATCAGGGCATGCTGGGTTCTTATTGCCTGCACCTACCCGTGACTACAGAAAGAGCCCGTTATGGAGGAGTAGCTATATACGGATATCCAAAGTTTGTGGCTGACATCACCTTCGAAGACCTAGGCGATAGGGTGAGATGTCGAGTCTGGGCAGACGGAAAGTACATTATCACGCTCGATGTGAAGAAGGTCGAGACTGCAACAAAGACCAGCGAGACTTACAGCTTCACTGTCAAGGATGGCAAAATTCTGAGAACTCTTGTTCAAACGTATGGTCTTGTTGGCACAAGCAGTATTCGTGGTGGAGCATCATATATTCTTGGAGATCATCCAATATCTACAGAGCTTCGCAGCTTGAAGATAGGCAAAACCGCTCTTCAGTATTCTTACATGCCTAAACTTCAAAGCTTGTTGCATAAACCTACCCTTAGCTTGCCGATGTAGTCCAAGGAGCTGAGAGAACGAGAAAACTTGATCGATCAAACGAACAGTTGAGAGTAGATACCGCAGGTTCATGTATTGCAGTGGTAAAGATGGAACCAGCTCAAGCGTACACTGATGTTCCTCAGCTGCTTAAGAGTGTCATAGATGGATCAGATATCGATAGCTGGAATCGAATCAAGAAGAAAATAGACTACATCTACAACACTCTAGACTACGCCTTTGCTGCTTTGGAAAGGGAAACAGGATTCACGGAAAGGATAAGTCTAGAGCTCAAGAAAGGCAAGAAGCTCCTCTTCAAACCCAATCTTGTCAATCCAACCAACATTGATCCAACAACTCATGGAGAAGGACTAGGCAATAGTGCTTGCACGGAGTGGCCCTTCACAGCTGCCTTGATGAGGTGGTTTCATGACAAGCTGGATGTTCCTTTCAACCAGATGGCTCTTGGAGAGGCAGCTTCTGTTACTTCAATGGTCGCCAGTTACTTCAATTTAGCCATGAACTTAAGAAGAACGATCACGACCGAAGCAGTGATAGAAGGGAGAAGCGGCGACTTCTATGGTGGATGGGGCTTTTACTTTGTGAGAAAGTATCTCGTGGAGGCTCACGATTCTTCTCACGAAGACAACCCTATGAATGGTTTCGAAGAGAGCGTTTCTGGCAAATATTTGCCGCCAGGTACGGCAGGCAACAGACTGATGGTTTACGATTTGAATCGTATGTATGACGTGAAAGGTAAGGCAAGAACGGTGCCCGTATCTGATGGTGTCAACTTCAAGGAGATAGCACTGTCCAAGGTCATCGTTGGCGGAGAACCAAGTGACGCTCAGGATCTAAAAGATTATCCTGGTTGCGTTCTCGTCAACGTTCCTAGGCTTAAGGTACATGCCATCGATCTCCTAACCAATGCGGTCAAGAATCTGGGAATAGGTCTTTATCCTATGGAGGTTACCGATAGCGACGATCCTAAGATCACTAAGTGGAAGTATAGCTTTCCCTTCAAGATGGTTCCCGGAATGAAGACTGAGATTCCGCACGCAGTCTGGGTCCCTAAGATGGATGATGAGACAGGTCTTCCTTTGCGGAACGAGAGAGGTGAGTACACATTGACCAAGACAGGAGGAATAGCTGCTACTCAAGTGGATGTGATAAAGGCAGCGGTGAATCAGGGTGTATTTATTCTCCATGTTGTCGATGCGGTTCAAGCGGTGAACGTCAGCCATACTGGAGACGGCACTGCAGTGAAGGTCCCCGAAGGATTAGTCTTCGCCTCCCTCAACCCAGTGGCTTTGGATCTCCTTTGTGCGAGATATTGTTTCAAAACTGTTCCCATGTCTGAAGCAAGGAAGCTGCAGAAAGAGAGGGCTTTGGCTTGCGAGTTCCTACAGAAAGTACCCATACCCGAAGTGGAGGGACACAACATCGTAACCCGAGAGGGCTATGATTCTCCACTGCTTAGGTATGGTCTCCTTGCATATGCTGAGTCTAGGGGACTCGGTCAGCAAAAGTACTATGTCACAGGTTGGGATGTAGGCAAGAAGGCCCCTCTTGTCTCTTTGGGGGGACATCTCGGCTGGATAGAGGAGGGAGAGTTCCATGAAATGATAACCAATCAGTTCTACTACAACCCTTCAAACATGTTATGGGGCCTTCAGAGCACTGTTTTTGCCTACTTGGATGCCAACGACCTCCTGACAGGATCATCTTACCACAAGCAAATGCTCGACGCCTTTGACGAGAACGGGGATGGTGTCCTCGACTATGATGAGATGGGTAAGAAAGGATTCTGGCATCCAGTCCTGAGAATAGGAGCCTATGGCTATCATCTCAGGGCCACCGAGAAGTATGGGTTTCTGCGGGGGAGTTTCATAAGCTCCCGGCGCATAAAGTATGGAAACGAGAAGTGGAATGCTGAAGGGCATGACTTTCTAAAGGAGTATCAGATAGCTTCGGCTGCGGCTCTGGCATACCGTATGTCGCAGACGCAGACAGAGACAACTGACCCCTTCTTCCCTAGCATGACCTGGGGAAAAGGCAAGTGGCCCAGCCTCCAGTATGCAGTCTACGCTGCCATAGTCAGGAGCATATATGGAACAGGATACCCAGCGAAGGTAAGCCTGTCATCGTTGTATGGATACGCCTTCCAGTATGCCGACAAGAAGCTAAACTACTCTCGGTATACAGGAAGCTCAGGAACAATCAGCGACCCTGAATCAGTCAGCCGCTACATCCAAGCCGTCCAACAAGGAGCAGAGCAACTAGATTTCATTCTCTACGTTCCAATGGGATATGGATCCACAGCAGGGAAGACCACTCCGAATGTTCAAGAGACAGAAGACCCTGAAAGGATCTTGACAGCCCGTTTCATGCATGTGGAAGAAGTCTGGTAACGTTGTGGGTCAAAACTATTGACACATGACTACTCGGACACGGTGATCGTAGGCAAGGAGTTGGAGTACCTGACTGTTAGAGCGTAGGTTTCTCTTCTCTTCTCTTTTTGCTGGATCTATGTAGCTATGTGTAACATCTGTTGTTATGTTTGTTTTTTGTGCATTAGTGTTGGGTGGCGCTTGTGATTAAGTAGTCTTGGGTTCTCAGGGTTTTTTGGCTGTCTGGTTGTTTTTCCAAGGCGTCGGTTTGACTCCCGTCTGTGAGGAGGGTTTGTGAATGGTGGCTGGGTTTGGAGAGTTTATGGGTACTCTTGGCATAAGGGATATATACGGCTTGGTTATACCTCGGTTTGAGGCTTCACTGAAGGCGCACACGTCAAGCTCCAGTGGAGCCCCAGCTCCAAGGGGAGCTATACAAAAACGAGGAGAAAAAGGAGGAAAAGACACGGCAAGTATAGAGGCTTTCAATGCTGCTAAGAATATGGCAAGCATGTATGGTGCGTTCTTCAAGACTGTGGCTCAGGAAATCGGGATGGACCGAGCCATAGCCTTACAGCGCAAGGTTGGTGAGACCTTCGGTCCAGAAATGGCTGAGATGTTGAAGGAACCAGACCTGAATAAATTGGCTTCACAAATCAATGAGATGAATACAAGATCTGGCACCATAGCAGAAATTAATGTAGAACCCACAAAGATAGTAACCAAGGTCCTGAAATGCCCATTTTACGAGGGACTCAAAGCAGCAGGAATAGGCCATGAGGAAATAAGGGCATGCTGCCAATATATGTCTGAAGGCACTTATGATTCGCTTAGGAATATTCTACCCAACATCACTGGATCAATACTGAGATTTCGTTCATCAGCCGACGAACTCTGCATAGAGGAAATTCAAGTCAAGAAGTAGCCTAAAAACAAGGAAAATGAGAACTCTCTCCTTTTTTGTGGGTTATCATCGATCGAACAGTCAATTCGCCGTATAGAACCAACGGAAAGTAAGGATAAAACTATGGACAAAAAGGAAGCCGGGCGACGCAATAACCTCCGCCCCCCACACCTGTCTCTAGTTGAGTCCGATCTTCTCTTCTCCAGTTCATAGGGTTGCTACGGCTGTTCAGCTGCTCCAATCACTTCGCTTCTCCAAATGGTCCTTTGTGGCGAAGTTTATACATTGGACAATCGATATGGATGGTATAGGTGCGGGAATGGAAATCGTGAAGGTTGATCGTCAGGGGCGATTCTATCTGCCCAAGGCC
>CAZQDW010000050.1:0-9118 GCA_964592315.1 uncultured Candidatus Bathyarchaeia archaeon | reverse complement strand
ATCCTCATAAATCGCGGTTGGGACCTCCCAACGTTTCTCAAGCTCATTCCAAGAGGCGGCTGAACCATTGATGTAAAGAACGCCCTTGTTTAGGTCAAAAATGGCGCCGTCATATTCGTAAATCGCCTTGAACCATACAATAGTTGAGGAGCCCGCATCGATACGGCTTCCTAAGGCTCCACCCTCCACGACCCTGATTCTGTCAAAAACCACGTAAACCTCGTTTGTCGTGAATGTAGTTAAGCCGTGCTTTTCATCATTTATCCTTGAAACTCGATAGCCATATCTACCGACCGCAGCCTTCCTTAAGGTATCATTTAGTGAGTAGGATCCCATGAAGGGTTGATTGTCGCAAGCATAGAAGCCCGAGGCTTTCACCCAAGCCTCCTCCTCGATATTCACTCTAGGTCTCTCAACTTCAAGGTCTATCATGACCATGTCCCACGTAATTGAAGGCGGGCCCGTTTTCATCTCGACTTCCAGACTGTACGGGCCCCATCGAGCCCCTATCGGGATCCATATCTGCCTCGCGACCGTTTCACTTGAGGTTTCGAAGTTAACCCAACCATTTTCATCAGTTGTGTATGAAGTGCTATTCAGAATCACTTCAACGTTTGAGGCGCTAAACCCCTCAGGCCAAGAAAAATGAAGCCCAACCACTTGAGAGGAACCAATGTCAACTCTAGCTTCAATAGGTCTGGTCCTGTCCATCAGAATGAGCGGAGGTAGGCTCGTCAGTAGCGGGCTATGAAGAGTACCGTTGATGTAAGCCCTGTACTTCTCGTTAGATCCATCGTTCTCGTCCCAGAATATCCATATGCCCAACTTTCCGTACTGGAAATCATCATCTATCGGCACAAGCACGTAGTTGAGCTTCTTCTTCATCGATATGGTCCATTCATCCGAAGTCTTTGCATCCCAATAACCTGTCACAATTACTTGACGCCTGAAACTGGCTCCGTACAAGGCCAGCTTTACTGGTGAGTAGAGCTCTGTTACAACAGTCAGATCTAGCTTGCTGGCTAGTTCAGTCAGCCCTGCCCTCACGGCACCTTCTACAAACGGTTCATCGATCCATACATAGTATTTTTCCTTTAGCTGGTCAGGAAGAGAGTCATAGAAATTCTTAATCTCGTTTATATTCATGGGCCTATGCGTCCAACCATACCAGATTGCTATTGCAAGCGTTGACGTCAGATTTGATAGGAATTTCATGTTGTATATCATTAGATCATGCTTTGTGCTACCTGTCCTCAAGTAATCCTCTTCTGGCCCATACTTCCACTTTGGAAAGAAGGAATAGAGTATCTTGGTTTTCTTCTCCGCTGCCCACGCATCCATCCGCTTCAAGTTATGATAGAACAATGCTGTGTCCTCAAGGGGCAAGATGAGAATCATGAATCTGTACCTTTTGGTTATGGCGTCAAGGTCGCTCAGGATATGCTTCTCATATTGGGTGATGTTTGAAAAGGCGTAGAAATAGATGCGGTCGCTGTAAACCCCACTCCAATGAGGCGTTGATGCCCCATGCGGGAGTATGTACACTATGCCTGAGTCGTAGGGATGAAAGTTGGTCAGTCCCTTGGTCAAGTCCATCGCAAATCCAAAGTATCTATTCAACAACAATTCGGTTATGTATAGAGCTCTATCTACTGCCTCAAGTTGATATCCTGTGGCGCCGACTTTTAGAAAAGACCCATTATCTACTTTCAGTAGCCCTGGATCTATCATCCTGACACCTTTCACATAAGCGTGACCATAGACTTCATAGTCAAATCCTTGAAGTAGGTCTTCACTAAAGGGCCTTAGGGTCAGGAACTCTTCTAGGCTTGGAATATACCGAGTTCCCAGTTGAGCGGCTGAGACATTGGCGTCAATGGCCACGGTCACAGGCTTTCCGAATGGTTTATACTCTATGCCTTGCATGTGCAATAAAGTCCCATTTCTGTACCCGATGTAATAGAACTCCCACTCCCCAGTCCATATTATCTTTGCCCCATCCCGTAACCATCTAACTATAGGTGACGATGGAGACCCATCCCACACCGTATCCGGAACTACATCTTGTGAGAATACAAGTATCGATCTACTTGGATCTTCATTCAGGGTAACCTTTCTCAATTCATCTGCGTTAGTAATGGCATAGTCGATATGGAGCTTGTTCAGAACCCCTACCATGTATTTTACCAGAGCGCCTGAATCGTCTTTACCAAACCAAGCGTTCGGGTACCTTTCGTCGTAATATATGAATAATTTGTAATCTTTTCCTGCTTGCGCGTTTAGAGAGGAAGAATTGAATGGCGCTGAGACTAGAAGCGCAGTGCCGATGATTAGATGGAGCGGAAGTACTGGTCTGAACTTGGAAACAGGAAACGATCGTTGCCTGCGTTTGGGCAGTTGACCATTGAGCATTGCAGGTTACTCACTTGTTATTGTGTGAGATGAGGGATATATCTCTGCAACCTGAGATAACCACCAACACAACCAAGAGAAAAAGGCAAAGGGCAATTGACGATGTTCTTACTCCACGTCAGTGTGACATGATGCAAGATCACGTAAACCACCTTGAGGTAGATCGGAGATTCCCTCGGGATAGAAAAACCGAGGCGATTGGGCAGGACATCTCCACCAGCGTATGGTTTGTTCAGGTCTTACCGTTTTTGTCATCCACGATTCTAAGGTGTGAGGACAGCAGAACACCACGAACTGACGCGTGCTGTGCGCTGATGTCTATAGTCAAGATGACAACGTTGTTCCACTGCCTGCTAAGATGTCAGAGAGCAGCAATCTCTGTTCTTAAGCCATTTGCTTGCCAGTCAACTCCCTTGACAGAAGCTTAATCACAGACCTGATCGTGCTTTCAGTGCACTTCGCTTAGTCTTATTTTTCGACCTGTTTTGTGGCTTTCGAGAGCTGCAGCAACCACTCTTTGCGTCTTCAGTCCTTCCTCTCCGTCTATGGCTGGCTTAACATCTCGAAGTATGCAGTCTGAGAAGTGCGTTATCTCCTTCAGGTAATGGTTCTCTTCTGGTACTTCGTGAATTGTCCATCCAACACTTGTAGAGGTTTCCAGTTTTCCCCCGAATTCGCCTCCTCCGAGCGTTGCAGCAAAGACGCTTCCCTTTGTGCCGTATATCTCCAGCTTCTGTGGTCTCGACGTATACCTTGTGCAGAAGCTGCAGTCAACGAAAGCATACGCCGAGTTTTCAAGCTTCATAAGGAGCAACGAGACCGTATCCGCATATTTGAAGACGAGTTTGTCTGAATATGACATGACTTCTACAACCTCTCCCATCAGAAACCTCAGAGTATCTATGGAGTGGACTCCCACATCTTGCAGAGCTGGAAGCTCTCCACAGAGCTTAACATCTTTCAGGTACGTGTCCGATTCGTCTGGAACCCATTCGTGGAACTGTGCCCGACCAAGAAACACCGTGCCCAACTCGCCAGCTTTCATCATCTCCAGTATCATGATGTGATGAGGCTTAAACCTGAGCATGTATCCAACCATCAGTTTCACATGATTCCTGTCGCAAGCAGCGATCATCTCTTCGCATTCCTTGACAGTGGGAGCCATAGGTTTCTCGCAAAACACGTTCTTACCGTGTTCAGCGGCTAGAATCGTCTCTTCACAGTGAAGGGAGTTGGGCGTCGTGATGTCTATTACGTCAATCTCGGGATCCGCGATCATCTTCAAGTAGTCTGAGTACGCCTTTTTCGCTCCGAACCGTTTCGCCCAATCCTTAGCCTTCGATTCTTCTCTGCTGCACACAGCGATTAGCTTTGAATTGTCTGACTTGTTTATCGCTGGAAGATGTGCACCTTTCGCTATCGATCCTAGGCCTATCAAGCCCCAACCTATTTTCTTAGCCATGTTACTTCAGCTCACAATCGTGCTCACTGTATTGATTCCGAGATTCGCATGACGGGATCGAGGTTGCTGAACACTTTCTCGAAAGCTTCAATGTAGTGATCGATAAGTTTAAGTCCGTTAGGCGGCATGAAACCGCGGACAAATGTCACTTCATCGAGCATTTTGAGCGTCTCCGGATAGTCTTCGGCTCTGTATTCTATTCCTTTGCGGCCGAATTTGCAGTTCCATGGGCAGCCTTTCCCGTAGCCTTCCTTAAGTCTGAACAAGGTTTGAGCGGGCACAGGCATTCTCTGCCATTGTCCGATGGGTACTCCTTCCGCATTCAGAGCCTTCTCCACGGACATCCTGAACTTTCTAGGATGAACATCGAGATCAAGATCACTCGGCTTGAACCTAACTGGATACAGCCAATAAACATGCTTTCTATCCGAGGGTACGTAAGGAGGTCCAACACCATCTATTTTTGCCAAGTGTTTCGAGAGGTACTCGCAATTCTTTATCCTAAGTGCGTTCAACTGGTCCAACCGTTTCAACTGGCTTCTGGCAAGAGCTGCCGTGATCTCGTTGCTTCTGTACATCCAGCCCATCTCGTAGGCATTGTATTCGCGAGGTTTGCCTCGTGATATGATCTCGCCGAACTGACGGATCATCTCGGCGCGGTCCAAGTAATCGTCGTTGTCGGTGACGAATAATCCGCCTTCGAGGGCTTGAAGGTTCTTCGATCGGTTCAAGCTGAAGCCGGCCATGTCGCCCAATGCGCCTACCTTCTTCCCTTTGTATTCTGCTCCGTGCGCTTGGCATGCATCCTCGATCACGACTAGATTGCGCTTCTTCGCAATGGCGTTGATCTCGTCCATGTCGGCTGGCAAACCTTGGATATGGACAGCTATGATTGCTTTTGTCTTCCCAGTTATTTTCTCCTCGATCTTCTTGGGGTCTATGTTGAAAGTTCTCGGATCGATATCTACAAAGATTGGTATGCCGTTATGATGAAGGACACAGGAAGCAGAAGCCAAGAAAGTGTACGCAGACGTTATCGCTTCGTCTCCGGATCCTACTCCGGCTGCAGCCACAGCCATGTGCAGCGCCGAAGTTCCACTGTTGGTGACTAGGCAGTGTTTCACGCCTACATATTGAGCCCATTCTTTCTGAAACTCAGATACAGGATAGCCATCGTCTTGACTAAGGTCCATATCCAAGACTTCGAGCACAGCCTTCTTGTCCTCATCCGTGATTACAGGCCAAGGTTTAACTGAGCCTTCAGGAACGGTTCTCTTCGCGCCTTCAATAGCTAGTTTCTTAACCAGCTTAACCACCTATCTTCAGAATTAGAGTCTGAACGATAATAAACCTTTTCGCAGCGATCTCAAAATTGTCAAGTTTCGATCTGATGATCGACCGTGTAAAGTTGTAGGGGAGAATCATCATTAGCCTAGGCTATAGGCTCAAGACCTACCCCCTCCCCTAGGTTTTCTTCGCTTATGATAGATTGTATTGCTCTTCGGAAGAATTCCTTCCGGCACGGGGTTTAGAACTCATTGAATACTTTAACTGGTCTGTGTAGCTTTGCTGATTGCACACCTGACCAGAGAGCTGAGATGATTTTCGCTGCGCTCTTCACGTCGTGTGGACAAGTTAGCTCTTCATCGTTCAAGATGCTGCGAACCAGCATCTTCATCTCTATTGAGAATGGGTGTCCGCGAACTTCAAGTGTCTCTTCCTCAAGCTTGATGTCTCTTGGTTCCTGATTGTGGAAAAAGATTTTCCCCTTGTATATCGTCCCTTTAGTTCCATAGACATTGCATGAGCCTTCACCCATTCCATCCCCTTTGCAGCCGATTGTAACCACGATCTTTCCGATGCATCCTCCCTTGAACTTGAAGATCATTATATGGAAGTCATCACTCGGTATAGCTGGCTCAGCCCTGTGTGACGAGTACCCGAAGGCCTCATCCACATCTTCGCCTAAGACTCTCATGAGTTCACACAGCGGATGGGTTCCATCAGCAATGAGATAGTTGCGCGGATGCTCCTTATCAAGCCTCCATGGCGTAAAGTACTTGCCTCCTAGGTGCAGATACTCATACTGGTCATGTACATAGCTGCCTTCAACGAAGAAAGCCTCCCCGATTTCTCCGCTATCGTATATTCTTTTGATCGTTTCGCCCATAGGACCATGACCATAGCTTGCCAGAAACTTCATCCCAGTCTCGTCAACAGTCTTGACCAACTTCTTCACTTCTGCCAAAGTAGTTCCAATCGGCTTTGTGAGGAAAACGTGTTTCCCTGCTTTCAACGCCTTCAAAGCGTAGTCTGTATGTAGATAGTCTGGGACCCCCACGCAGACGACGTCAACGTCCCCTCTGCTAAGCATCTCTTCGTAGTTCGTAGTCCAGAAGCCAACACCGTTCTTCTTGGCGACCTCATCCAATGTGACTTTTCTTCTTTCAGCTTGCTGATGAATCTTCTCTTCAGGTAGGTCACAGAGCGCCTTCAAGTCCAGCTCTAGGACGAGCTTACTGTTTAGTATGTAGGCCTGTCCTACGCCTCCCGCGGCCCCAACGATCCCCAAACCCAGTTTCCTCATACTTTTTCATCCCCGTCGATCGTCTACTCCATCACCATGTACTCCCTCTCATACGTCCAAACAGCCTAAGCAACGTTAGCCAGCTTCCTAGCAACGATCTTAATCGCCTTCCTTCTATCCTCAAAGTCTGAGAAAAAAGGAGAGAGCCCAGCAGATTGGGCTCATGGGACATATGGTGTTTTCTAGACCTGACGTTTGATGGCTATGCTTCGAGGAGCTTGATGGCTTCCTCTCTCGTCACAGCGACTAGGGTTTCGGTTGAGATCAAGTCTCCAAATCGGATGAGCGACCTCATGGCGGCCTTCTCATCCTTTCCCTCGGCTATCATGACAATGTCATATCTGCCCAGCGTCCAGTACCAGCCTAAGACCTTAGCGCCCTCCTTAACCATCTGCTCGACGAGTTTCCCACCCTGAGCAACCGTGTCCTTTGTTGGCTTCTTCTTCCACCTGCCAAAGGTGATGAAAATCATTCTATCACCAGACTCATCATTTGGTTGACTCGGATTTAAGGCTTCGTATTGGGAATACGAATATTCTTGAACTTTGGGTTTTTTGGTCGCTTAGGAACGAAATAACACCCGAGATAGGCTGCAGAAAATACTCACGCCCCCTAGAAAGAAGGATTGACAGTTAACATTAGCTGACAATTCGCGCCAAAGGTGCCTTTGCTCTGGCTAGATGAAAAAGCTAGTTCTTGGAGAAGGAACGTTTTAATACTAGGTTCTCGATTTTTTGCTAGGAACATGTTGTAATAGGGGGATTGAGATGGCTAAGGTAAAGGTTACGAGGAATTATCAAGTCACTATACCTGAAGATGTCCGTAAGAAACTGGGCATAGAGGAGGGAGACTACGTTTCGATCGAGGCTCCAGATGAGGCGCTAGCAGTTATAAAAAGAGTTGTGCCTATTGAGGATCTAGCCGGGGTCTGGGATGAGGAAATGGACAAGATAATGGAAGACGTGGGGGAGCTATGGAAAATATGGAAACCGTGAATACAATCTGTGTTGACACGGATATTATTATAGACTACTTTAGAGGGCGAGAACCAGGAAAATCAGCATTTCTCAGCTGGGGAAAGAAGTCTGAAGTTCTTATAACGAGCATAACCGCTTTTGAACTCTTACTGGGGGCAAACCTCTCATCAAAACGCCAGAAAAGGATAATCGAAGTTGAGAGCTTACTCAATCAACACGAAATATTAGCTTTTGCCAGGAATGATGCGAATGAAGCCGCAAAGAAAGGAGCAGAATTTAAAGCAAAAGGCGCCACAGTTGAGATTCGCGACCTCCTCAACGCATCCATTTGCTTGTCAAGAAAAATTCCAATTCTAACAAGAAACAAAACTCACTTCGAAAGAATCAAAGAACTCGCGGTCATAACTCCATGACGCCAAAGTTGCCAGCACTAATATTACGGGGATCCCCAGGCATTTATCTTTAGAGACCTGGTGCTCTGCAATAGGTTCAAGTCTTGGTTTGAATTCTGGAATTTCCATCAAGGCTGATTCTTCTTTATTGCATCCCTCACTGTTCTTTAGAAACTTGTGTTCCAGACGCATCATTTCACACTGGTTTCCGTGTGTGGAAATCCCAATTATTTCTTCTGAGACGACTTTCACGACGATCTAAGAGTTTTAGAGGAAAGTGTAGAAAAGGATAAGTGGAAAAGCATCTCTAGATGCAAAGGACTGACGTGGTCAGAAATGAAGAAATTCCGTTTCTCTAATATCTATAATAAAGAATTCTTTCCCGCAAAAATGCTGGAACGCTCTTTAAGAGAGATGGGCATAGTGCAAAAAAAGCCTATACTTGCTTTCGTTCCTCACAATTCGAGTAGGGCAGAGAGGATTTCAAGATTGTTAAGAGGAAGTGAGAAGGCTGGATTGGGATTCGTGGGAGAAATTGACGGGCAAACAGTTGCTGCAATGCCTACGGGAGTAGGATGTGCGGTAACAGCCACAATCATGGAAAGACTCGCCTATTGTGGAGTGAAGTATCTGATTAAGATGGGTTCTGCTGGTGGGCTTCATCCTAACATGAAAGTTGGAGATATATGTATCCCAACAGCATGCGTGAGAGGCGATGGGGCATCAAGAGAGTATATTCCTGAATGTTTTCCCGCCGTATCAAATTTTGACGTATATGATGCATTAGTTTCTAGTGCCAGAGAAAGTGGAGTAGAGCCATATACTGGGGTTCACTTATGTCATGACTCCCTATATGCTGAGAATAGATCAGAGTTTGAAACTTGGAGAGACGCTGGCGTTATATCGGTTGACATGGAGACCTCTATTATTTTCGTTCTCGCTTCTTTAAGAGGGATAAAGGCTGGAGCGATATTCACGATTTCGGAAAATGTTTTATCCAAAACAAAAGAAGAAGATTCGGCATGGGTTTCCGAGGAAAAAGCGAAACTGTTTACGGAAAGAATATCCGTTGAGGAAGAAATCGCTTACAACGCTGCAAAGAAGATTCTGGCAAAATAAGCTTCACTTTGTCTGGACATGTAAAGGATGTTAGAAAACCGTCCTATCCGCCTCATCTGTAAAAGATGTATCTTTCATAAAAGTTGAATACGATTCACGCCATTATTCTTATTGAGCCGAGTAAAGATTTACGGATTAGGAACCCAAACATTTTTGAATTCCTAGTAAG
>CAZQDW010000049.1:3156-9214 GCA_964592315.1 uncultured Candidatus Bathyarchaeia archaeon | reverse complement strand
GAATGATACTACGATCTCATCGGCTGAGAATCCAAAATCCTGCGTCAGCATATCTACTAGTTTGACAGTCTCTTGTTTGGCCGATTCTAGACATACTTCGCAAGGCCAAGTCTTCTCATCAAAGGATTGACCGCCACACATGGGGCATTTTTCAGGGGTGATTCCCTTCCCCTCAAAACCGCAGCCGCTGCAGGTCCATCTGTCATGAATCTTAGCGCAGCGAGTAGGGATGTGGTCGGCGTCTATGTCAAAATGCATATCCGCTCCGAGCCACCCCTTCTTTTCCATCTCCTCCTCAGGCATCTCATAATAGGCTGTGGAGTAGTAGACATGCAATGGAACACTCTTCTTAAGAAAGGACCTGAGTTCCTCTAGAATGCTGAAGCCCTTATGTCTGATCATGACCTCGCCCTCGAAGAGGAGGAAACCGAACTCTCGCTGCTCAATTGAGGTTGGAGCCGCGACTCTTTGGGACTCGTTCTCGTAGAACTCCGCAAACCTATCTCGAACAAATTTGCTAGTCTTTTCATTCATCTCTGGTCAGCAAGAGCCTTGGATTTGAGTGCTCTGAGCTTCCTTCGATAATAGGCCAGAGGATGGCGAACGGTCCTGCACATATCATCCATGGCTGGGCATATGCCATGCGTGCGTAATGTGTCACATTTCGGCGGCATATAGCTTGTTCTGGAACCTTTGGCACCTGCAATATGCTCGACTTGGTACCGAGTCATCCTCTCATTAAAGTCTGCGGAGGAACGGAACAGATCGATAACCTCGCCGGGGTGGACACCTATGCGTAGGAGAAAGGATGTCAATGCAAACCGTCCAACATGAGAAAGGTGTCGCCCAGCAGCAGCACTGTCATATAACTGCCTTATGCAGGGAGGAAAAGCCGCGTTGACCGCGCTTCGCGGAAGCTCTTCAAATTGAACTTTTGCAGTCCTACCTGAGTAAGTCTGCGTCAACCTATCTACGCGGTCAATCACGTTCTCCGGCAGCATAGACCTCACCTCTGCTTGGAGCTTACTTTCCACATGTCTCCGGACCTCCTCCTGAAGAAGTCTGGCAACTTCTTGTTTTCCCAGATAGACCCATCCGTTCCACAAGACTCTGTTTATGAGCTTCCACTCCTTCTCATGGAAGCTCTTGGCGTTCTTCAAGAAATCCGTGAAGTAAAGTGCGAACCTGTAGTTTCCCGGGGCAGCTATTCCTTCTGTTGCCTTGATCCTCCACTTGAACGAGTCGGCAACTTCGAGGACGGTCTTCTCATCCTCAGATTTGAGCAGGTTGTAAACCCGTGTTGCCTCTGCTAGTGCGTACCTCCTCTTGATGAAGTCGTTGTTCGTCGCCGCAGCCATCATGACGGCTACTGGAAATGAGGCTATCTCAACGTCATCATCGAGTGTTTGATAGCTTACTTCTGGAGGGTTCTTCTTAAGGGCCTCTTCGATTCTCTCCTCTGCTCTGGCAACAATGCGTTCGAATTCGGGATTCGCCAGATCGTCTATCTTCAAGTCTAATGGATTTATGTATTCAGCCGCCTCGGGTGTAAACGGATACCTTGCTAGATCGCTCTTCGGGAAGACAAGCCTCGCCTCCAATGGTCTGAACGAGTTGCTCACTCGACTTCTATGCGGGGAGCCAGATAGTACACCAGTTTGCCCTCATACTGCTGCTTGAAATCGAGTCTGATCGGCATATCCGTAGAGAACTCGACTATAACCACGTCTGAAGTTGCTTCAGCCGCCTTAACAATCTCAGTTAGGTAGCTCAAGCTGAACGTAGACTTGGACGCTTCTTTCACATCCAAAGATAGGAGTGATTCGCTTCCTTTCTGCATCTCAATATTTGCGCCCATAAGGTCTCCTTTCGCATTCATCAAGAGTCTTTCTCCGTCGGTTTCGATGCGAACATGGTCGCTTACGAGCGCGACGTCGTCAAGGGCTTGACGCAGCCCCTCGGTTGTAAGTGTGACCTTTGCGTTGAAGGCGATATTCGGCGTGGGGACCTCTTCCTCAGCGGCCTCAAGAGTCGGCATGTTGAATGACCGTGTATATCGTCCCTTTATAATGACCTTGAGCTGGGCAGTCTTCTCATCGAAGGATAACTCAACCGACTCGTCTCTTCCAGCTCTCCTAAGGAGTTTCAGCAGCTCGCTCAAGTTTAAGGAGATCTTCATTATCTCTGTGGCGTTGTACTCGTCAAAGGCGGCCTTTGGCATGACGAAGTCCACCATGGCAACACGTGACGGATCCATGGTTCTGAGGCTGATCCCATTCGGGGTTACGTCGAATGTCGCCTCGTCGACAAGCGTCGAGATCGCTGTGAACACGTTCTTGGAAAGAGTCGAATCGGCCACTTTACACGCGAACAACAGTCTAACCTCCTAATTCCGCCATGAACATGCTTTAAAGTTCCCTTTATATCTTTAGACGAACCAGAATTTAAGAATGCTTCTCCTAGTGAAGAGCAGCTAACTCTGTGGTGACTTTACTATAGAGCTCGACAAGTACAGTGGAGCAACACTGGAAACCACTTTTGGGACTAATCACTGCTCAACTGTTAATTACTCCAATCTAGTTGCGATGCGAATGTGCCTTCACATTACAGTTGTAGTAAGTAGGCTGCCGACCGTTTCGCATCTAACTTGGATCTATTGTTCGAAATCTTGGGCTTTGACTGCGGGCTCACCTTTCGTTGCAGTAGCTTTGATCTCAACTTGACAATCTTGGGCAGGACCGTCCGTACGCGTGAGGATATCCACCTTGTGGGTGGTGGTGACACATCTGTGGAATTGGCACAAAGATAATTGCCGGAAGGGGGTGCCGAGTTGCTGGCGCCGGTTAGCGCACAAATCGTCAAGGATTAACGGTGCAATCAACTGAAGACTAGAAACACGCATTCACACAATCGACAGTAACGCGAAATGCCGATGTAAACCAAAGCCTTAACCAAAACCTAAAAAGTCCAAAAGACCCTACTGATAGTGGACCTACCATGCAGCCGAATAATAATTCGAAGAAGCGGATAATAGCTGATCTCCATATCCACAGCAAGTTCAGCCGTGCAACAAGCGAAAGAATGAACATAGAAGAGATCACCCGCTTCGCGCAAGTAAAAGGCTTGAACCTGATCGGCACAGGAGACTTCACCCACCCAAAATGGTTCAAAGAACTGGGAGAGAAACTGACCGCAGCCCCGGAAGAAGGCCTATATGGGCCAGCGGCAAACCCAGACTCTCCTGTTCGATACATGATCACTGGAGAGGTCTCAACGGTCTTCAATGTGAATAGAAGCCCTAAAAAGATACACCACGTGATCTTAACACCTAGCCTAGAAACAGCGGCGCAGATAAGCGATCGTCTGGCTCAATACGGCAACCTCTCATCTGATGGGAGACCAATTCTGAATATGAGTGCGCCTCAACTCATCGAAGAAGTCATGGAGGTCTCACCCCACAACCTCGTGATACCGGCTCATGCCTGGACGCCTTGGTTCAGCATTTTTGGAGCCTTCAGCGGATTCGACAGAATCGAGGACTGCTACCAAGACATGACCAAACATGTAACAGCCATAGAGACGGGGCTCTCTTCAGATCCACCTATGAACTGGCGCCTCAGCGCCCTTGACCGTTTCGCCTTGGTCTCCAACAGCGATTCACACTCCTTCTGGCCGTGGAGAATCGGTAGAGAAGCCAATGTGTTCGAACTTAGGAAACTAGACTATCATGAAGTCTTGGATGCCATCTGCAAAAAAGACCGAGAACGCCTGAAATTCACTATCGAGACGGATCCTGCGTACGGAAAATACCACTGGACCGGTCATAGAGGTTGTGGGATTTCTCTTCCCTCTGATGAGGCGAGAGAGCTGAGAAACCGCTGTCCAGCCTGTGGCAGAAGACTTACGAAGGGGGTCGAGCAACGAGTAGAAGAGTTGGCAGACCGACCCAGCGGCTATGAGCCTGAGGGTGTTCCTGGCTACTTGCATTTACTGCCTCTCTCAGAGATCATCGCTTGCATGCTGGGACTTGCACAACCCGGTATGCAGAACGTTTGGGGCATATACAATGCGCTTGTTTCCAAGTTCGGCGATGAATATGCAGTTCTCATGGATGCTTCTCTGGAGGAGATGTCAAGTTGCGTGAATCTTGAGATCGCTGACGCTGTCGTCCGCGTCAGAAAAGGAAGAGTAAAGGTGATTCCTGGATACGACGGGGTCTATGGTAGGCTCGTCCTCTCTGAAGATCATATGAAAGAAGAGACGAGAAAGAGAGAAAAAGCTGGACAGAGGGGGCTGTCCGAGTATATTTGAGCCGCATCGAAGAAAGTTTATCTCATATTCTTTCAATAGTCTAATTTAGCGTGGTGCAGTCCCTTGGAGTTTAGGGATTTCGGTTGGAACAGCTTCTTACTCAAGATTTCACAAGACTCGCGGCTAGTCAGCGAAGGGGGCAATGCAAGATCTGGATACATGAGAATCGAGGCTGAGAACTACTTCCTTGAGGTTAAATGGGAAGAGACCCAACCCAAGAAGGCGAAACCCATTTCGGAAATTATGGAAGCATTCGTTAAGAAGTTGGAAAAGGACGCTAAACAGAAGGTCCCGATTCATGGGAAGAGGTCAACCAGAGTTTTCGAGCATGAGGCATTGGTCCTAAGCCTAAAGTCGGTTACTGAGGAACGCATCTATTTCTGGCACTGTGAAGATAGCCTTAGGATAATAATACTTCGCTTCGTTTTCAAGTTGATGGATACAACTTCTCAGACGATCATCAGGCAGGTACTTGACTCATTCAAATGTCATGGTGAAGAAATGAGTGTGTGGACTCCACCCGAGTCTACTTTTAAGGTGCCTCCTTCTTTTCAGCTGACTGACAGAAAGATGCTGATCGGAAGAACATACCTTTTACTTATCGAGCATAAATTGGCTCCTTTCGCCGAAAGGAGAAGGGAGATCCTTTTCGAATACAATTCGATGGCCAACATACGGTTCGAAGACGAGTATAAAGACCTCAGCAAGTGGATGGAGAAAAGGTATCTCAAGGATTTGAAAAAGAGGTATCGCGGCATCAAGTTTCAATCCTCCGTTGAGGAAAAAATCGATGGTCATCTTGCAGTTGTCAAGAAGGGCGCTGGAAGATCGGGTCTTACCACCCGGAGGTCATCTCTGTATGCTAATACAACTTGGTACTGTGAGGATCTAAACAGAATCTACACGGTTACAACTTCTGAACATATTGCAAGGCCGTGGCCGCTAAGACGTAGAATAGACGAAAGAGCATTTGAAGACTTCTCTAAAGACTTCATCTCAACCATTAGGTGCCATTAAGCAATTTTTCTGAGCAGTTCGTCACATCTAGACTTCAGTGTTTTGCAGAGTCTCTCACGAAGAGTTTCTCCACTCAGATTTGCTTCCCTCAGCAACCTCAGTCTCTTGGCCAATTCGATATCTCCCAGGAAGTGAACCCACAGTTCGAAGTCTCCACGCGTTGCGTGGAACTGAACAGATTCTATGTCAACTGTTTTGATCTTATCGCAGAAGTCGACTAAGTTGTCGGAGTGCACCTCTAAACGTTGACCGATCCCGGTATAGAAGTGGAAAGCCCTATCCATTGAAGTCTTGGTCAATACTCTTCTAGCCATGTTTTCGTCAACTTTTGGGAATCCGAGGATCTCCCTACCTAGTTCGGTTATAGTATAACGGCCACCTTCAAGCGCTGAGACATACCCAGCCCTTTTCAGTCCAAGCAAATGCATATTGGCTGATCGATTTTCCAAGCCGGTTTTTTCCGATATCTCCCTCAGATTAACTGGGCTCTCAATATCCCATAACAGTTTTAGTATGTTCCCTTTCATCTCGCTTAGGCTTCTCATCCCATAACTCCATGATTTAAATAGCAATGATAACAAATAAGGGTTATCGATCCCTTAACAGTATGTTTCTATGGGAGTTCAGCTATGCCGATTGATGAAATGCGCAAAGACTACATCCTAGATCGTTGGGTCGTGATCGCTTCGCAGAGAAGACGAAGACCCACAGATTTCATAAAAGCTAGGGA
>CAZQDW010000049.1:0-3056 GCA_964592315.1 uncultured Candidatus Bathyarchaeia archaeon | reverse complement strand
ATGCCTATAAGGACCGACTGAGCTACCTGACTTCACGTAGATACGTCAAGTATGTTTCGATATTTAGAAATCACGGGCTAGATGCCGGTGCTTCTCTTTCACACGCTCACACACAAGTAATCGCCACACCCCTTCTTCCTAGTGTCGTGATGGAGGAGCTGAACAAAAGCAAAAGTTTTTGGGATGATGAGAAGCGATGTATATTTTGTGATGTTATCGAAAAGGAAAGATCCAGTCCACGTTTGATCTGGGAGAACGACAAGTTTGCCGTATTGGCTCCTTGGGCTGGGGTTCATCCCTTCGAGTTTTGGATTTTTCCAAAGAGACATGAGCCAACGCTTCTAGACGTAGCATCCGGCGATATAGAAGAGCTCGCGGCGACTCTGAGGTTCTGCTTCGGTGGATTGAGATCTCTCCTAGGGGATCCCTCCTATAATTTTGGTTTTCACATGGTGCCCGCTGAACATTATCATTGGCACATCGAAGTCTGCCCTAGACTATCCATATGGGCAGGTTTCGAGAAGAGCACCGGGATGTTTATAAACATTGTACCACCTGAAGAAGCATCCTCAAGTCTGAGGGGAGCAATCCAAAGAGAGCAGGACGAGCTAAAATCCTAGCATGAAGGTTCAGCTGTACATGCTCAATACTTTTCTGATGCCGTCAGCAGTCACGTGGTATCTTTCAACTCCGCTACTGAAATCCACCTCGACGTAGTTGGTTGAGATCAGCTTCTGTATGTTTGATCTCGCTTTTTCAGGTTCTAGGACTGACCATCGGGATATCTCCTCCAGTGTCAAAGACCTATCCGGGCTGGTTGCGCCTATATTGTGTAATATGCAGAGGAAGTAAAGCTCATCCGGCATCAAGAATCCTCTTAACCCCATATCACATCACTGGCTACAGGCCTCTTCATAAACTTTAGCTGTCTTTCTTGCGACCATGTCCCAGCTGTAGATATCTTGGACCTTCCTTTTAGCATTTTGGGTTAACCATCGTGAATATTCAGGGTCTGACAGAACTCTGTTTACTCCCCAAGCTATCGATTCAGCGTTTCTAGGATAGACAAGGACCCCAGTTCGTTCATGCTCAATAATCTCGGCTAAGCCTCCCACATTCCCTGCGACAACCGGTACGCCCGCCGCCATCCCCTCAAGAGCCGCTATCCCGAATGGCTCATAGATCGACGGAACTACCAAGACGTCAGCGCTCATGGTTAGCTCTACAAGGTCCGAATCTGAAATGAAGCCTACGAATCGTATTTTTTCTCCATGTCCTGTTGATGTCGCTAGGCTCTCAAGATGATTCCTAGACCAACCGTCTCCTGTGATAATGAACCTAGCTTCTGCGTGGCTTTGGACAATACTAGGTACGGCCCATATTAGGTATTCTACGCCCTTCTGTGGGACCAGTCGACCCATGAAAAGTACCAGTTTCTCATAAGGCCCGACTCCGTAACGTCTCTTAACTTGCTCTCGGTCGATGTCTTTCTGATACCTCACTATGTCAACGGCATTCGGAATAACGTCAATCTTCTCTTGTGGCAAGCGGAAGTGGTTCTGAAGCTCCCATTTCATGGAGTCACTGACTACGATGACTCTTTTTGCTTCATAGGTCATCCACCATTCTAGGCCGTCAATCATATATGAGTCTGGGCTGCGAAGCCCTTGCACACGACCGATTTCAGTGCTGTGAACCGTTAAGACCAAGGGTTTGTGTAGATAATGTTTGGAGGCTATGCCAGATGGGGCGGTGAGCCAGTCGTGAATGTGAATAATGTCAAACCCGATATCTCGGCTTAGACTCGCAACTTTCTTCTCAATGAAATGATTGAATAAGAAAGCCCACACACTGAAGCTCGGATGGCCCATCTCTATTCTTGTGCGGTGAACCTTCACGCCTTCAACATCTTCGTAGAGCGGGGCTCCAGGAAAGTCCAGAGTAACAACATGGACATCGCAGTTCTCCCTCACTAATGCTTTTGATAGACCTAGGCAATGTCGAGCGATTCCGCCGACGATTCTGGGCGGAAACTCCCAAGTTAACATGCAAATCTTCATGCAAGTGCGCCTGAACCTTTCTGTGCCGCCTGTGCTCCTCTTCTTTTCAGGTGAAACATGCAATACACTGATCAACTTTTACTATTGCTGAACAGTTCTTGGTGAACGAAACGTCTCATGAATCGGTTTGAAGCAGATACTATATTCCTCAGCAAGGAACTTCTCAAACTCCTTGAAGACGATACTCCCCGTTCTGTTCATTTTTAAGCAAACGAGTTCACCCTTGTAGACCGGGCTCACATCGTAAACGGCAACTTTACTCGAGAGATCTGGATCTTCTAAGAGGACATGCGGTATCTTTTCGGCAATAGCCTCGGGCGAAATCCAAGCCGTGTAAGAGACATTGACCATCCTATACGATATTCCTTCCCTAATTGCAACGCAAGATTTCTTGGCAACCTTTCCAAAGGTATTCGGATAGATGTGCTGGGTCCATATTAGGTGGTGACATTCGCCTCTCACATCAACCACATCTTCGTTTTCTGGAACTTTCCAGCCCTTTTTGCCACATTGAGCCTTGAACGTTTCAACAAGTTCCCAAACTTTTGGAAAAATGGCCATGCTTTTCCACAATCATATGTCATCTTCCGTAGATATTTATACGTTGTTCTGGTTCTGTTAAGTTTTTCCGGCTTTTGCCGTTTGAGTTTCTCGTTGTTAAGTTATTGTGGCATAAGACTTTAAGGAGGTTAGAATTAATAAAAAAGCATCAAATTCTCGCTAAAAACTTAACATCGGTGTCTCTCTAGAACTTTTATTCCTTTTTCTCTAGTCCCAAGGAAATTCAAGTTTGAGGTTTTCCGCATTTCGGACAGAAATTTGTATCAATGGTTATTTGTGCCCCACAAAATTTACAGTATCTTATTGTAACTGGTTCAACTGGTTGGGGTGGTGGTTGTAGTGCTGGGGGACGTGGTGCCCTAGAATAGTGAATACAAGATACGCCCAATAACAGCAAAAGGAAACCGAAAATATAGAATGGAATCACATTAGGTG
>CAZQDW010000048.1:0-9216 GCA_964592315.1 uncultured Candidatus Bathyarchaeia archaeon | reverse complement strand
GCATACATTACCGAGATCAAGATCGTCTTCTCATCCACAACCTCAGCCAACTTCGCCACATCAACCAAGCCATAATTGTCCACAGGTAGCTCTACAACCTCAAAACCCTCATGTGCCAAGTATTTGCCGATGTTGAGAATGGAGATATGTTCTACAGCGGTTGTCACGATCCTGTTCCCCTTATCCCTATTCCTGTAGGTAATGCCTTTCAAAGCCAAGTTGCTGGACTCCGTAGCACCGGAAGTGAAGATAATCTCGTCTGGACTATCGGCGTTGATCATGGATGCAACGGACTCCCTTGCCTTTGCCAAGGCTTCCTGAGCCCTGTGTGAATAGGAGTGGACCGAGGAGGGATTACCGAAGTGTTCAGTGAAGTATGGCATCATCGCCTCAAGGACCCTTGGATCAATCGGCGCAGCGGCTCCATAGTCTAAGTAGACCTTCAAACATCTCCCACCTACTTGAGGCTAGAGTGGAAAATAAAAACTTGTCCGAGCTTCAAGTCCTCATCTACCAACTTTCCTGATGAGAAAGTTATCCGACGTCGATCGATCGATCCTGAGGGGGCATTTCATACCTCCATGCGTGGACCATCTAGGAAGGCTTGTCGGTGGCGAATATTGAGGTAGAAAGCCTCGGTATCCATATCATGAAAGCGGAAGGAACTGCCAAGAGTCCTTTCTGGAACTGATTTCCTTCAGGATCTGCTCTGCTTCGGCTTCAGGCAGGCATAGGAATATTTTCCCTATGTGCTTGCAGAACCTTTTCTCATGGGTGTATTTGACCCAGTCGGTGCAGTCATGCAGGATAACACGCCCGTCGAGATCAATAATGACACTGTATTCCTTAATCTTGGCTCTCACCAATCGAGGAGCTACCTCTTCGAAGGTAAGATCACTGTTGGGTATCTCCAAAGCTCTTCCATATCTCTTGCGGTCCATGAAGCCCCGAAGCAATTCCTCTACGTAAGACTTTTGTGTCTCTACTGTTGTAGTGAGGAACGGTGTCAGTGTCGCCATAGGCTTCTGTTTGATGACTTTCTCAATGTATCCTACAGCTGCCTTCCTGGCCCCAACCTGCTGAGCTGTAGAGACTCCGAGCATCTCAAGCACCTCAAGACAGTTCTCAACGGCGTAGCCGTGGAAGTGGTTGTTGAAGTAACCGTAGATTGCAGTGGTCTTCTCAGATACCTCCTTGACCTTCGGGATCCACGGCTTGAGCTCGTCAATAGAGTAGCGGTAGTTGTACCATGAGCTCTTCCCTCGCCCGTGCCATCGCATGTAGGCGAAGTCTGTGGTCACCACAGGCTCAGGTGGGAGAAGAGGCTCATCGAGAATTGTGTTTGCGACCCCGTGCTTGCCAAGGAGCTTCCATGTCTCTCCGTCCCACCATGTCTTGTGCCTGAATTCGACGGCAAACCTGAACTCTTCAGGTAATATCTCAAAGAACTTTTCGAGTAGATGTAAATCTCTCTTCAGGCTTGGGGGAAGCTGGATCAGGAGGACGGGGAGTTTCCCTATCCTTTGCAGCGGCTCCATCAGCTCCACGAACCTGAAGAGATCGGCTTTCACGCCCCGCTCAAGCTCAAGTTTCTTTTCATGAGTGATCACCTGTGGTAGCTTAGCTGTGAAGACGAACCCCTTGGGCGAATTTCTGACCCATGCCAGGACCGTTCTCTTAGATGGGTAGGCATAGAAGGTTGAGTTGATCTCAGCGGTGTTGAAGACTTTGCAGTAATGCGTGAACATCTTGGTTTTCTTGTCTGCGTAGAATGGTCCCACCCATTCCTTGTAGCTCCAACCCGATGTGCCAAGCCTGATGTCAGCCATGACCCATCATTCTTAACTACTGGAGACAATTCCCCTATTAATAGTGAGGTGCTTCTGATGGTCGAGATCCTCGTCGGAGCAGGCGGATGGGACTACTTCAACGTGCCAAGGGATAGGCTTAGAAGTTATGCGAAGGCTTTCAGAACTGTCGAAGTCAACTCGACCTACTACAGGATTCCACCTTTGTCGTTGGTTGGGAGCTGGAGAAAGCGGGTGCCTGACGCCTTCGAGTTCACAGTGAGGTGCAACCGAGAACTCATGATTAGGCTACGGAGAGAGACCTTAGATTCCTCATTAGAGGTGTTTGATCGCATGAAGCAAATCTGCTTGGTCCTGAGGGCAAACATTCTTCATGTCCAGATACCATCCACCTATGGGTTAGAAAAGGAGAGCATCGAGAAGATAGAGGAGTTCCTGTCAGCAGCAAGCCTAGGTGGCATGCGGTTGGCTTGGGAGATCAGAGTTCCTTCAGGTGAGAGACGTATAAACCTGCTAAATATGTTGAACGCACATGATGTTGTTCATGCGGTTGATCTCTCAAAGGAAGAGCCAGCCTATGAGAGCGACATCATATATTCACGTCTCTTCGGTAAAGGCTTTCACAATGTCTATCAGTTCACAGACGCCGAACTGGAGGAGATAGACAGGAAGGTGAAGGGAAGCGGTGCAAAGAAGGCTTATCTGAACTTCCACGGGACAAGGATGTACAAAGACGCCGCCAGAATAAGCATCTACGAGACATCAGGGAATTTTCCAAGGGTGACTCGCGGCGTCGGCGTTGACTCTGTTCTCGAAGTGCTGCAAGAGGATGCCCTGTTTCCTGCACACACCTCTGAGTTGGTAAGATCCCAGGGTTGGAAGGTCGTTGAGTGGAAAGACAACGAGCAATTACGTCTGTCAGACTTATTCAGGAAGATCGAGGAGAGAAGATTCGAAAATCTGTCTGAGGTCAAGGCGGTGCTCCAGAAGCTGCAACCCTTTTAATCTGAGTTCACATAGGTAAATTCGAGGAACAGATTTGCCGAAGCCAACGGTCTTCAAGAACAGGAATAGACTGTCTCCTAGATATATTCCCAAGATTCTACCTCACAGGGAAAAGCAGCTCGATTTCCTGAACAGCATGTTCGACGATGTCCTTGAGGACCCGTCTCAAGTTTATCTGAGACCCGTCCAGGTAGTCGGAGGGGTAGGCACTGGGAAGACCTGTACCACTATGCGGTTTACTGATATTCTTCGCGAGAAAGCCCTAGATAGAGACATTAACCTCAAGCACGTCTACGTGAACCTCAAGCTCCAAGGAAGCAGTAGAACGGTTTTGTATCGATACCTGTTGGAGAAAGCGGCACCTGAGCTTCGCACTTCTAGTCTCAGTGCGGACGAGATGCTGTATCAGCTGGTCAAGTACTTGGACAGTCAGAGCATCTATCTGATTGTGGTGCTGGATGAGATAGAATATTTCATGAAGAATACGAAGGAGCATGTTATCTATGACTTGACTAGGTTGAACGAACTATCTCCTGAGAAGCCTAGCAAGATGGTCGGGCTGGTAGTCATCTCTCGCGGGACAGGTTACTACACTTTGCTTGAAAGATCTGAGTTGAGCACGCTGGGCAGAACCATCATTGAGTTTCCACAGTATACCTCCGAACAGGTCAAGGACATCCTTTATGCCCGTTTGGAAGAGGCGTTCAAGAAAGGGGGCGTGGATGACTCTGTGGTCGACTTTGTATCTGATATTACTGCAGCTCCTCCCGCAAATGGGGACATTCGTTATGCTCTGGATCTACTGCTATATGCTGGTAACTTGGCGGACAATCAGGGGGCTGAGAGGGTCAGAGTTGACCATGCGAGGAAGGTGCACGGAGAAGTCTACCATCAGATTACGTCCCAAGATATCATGGATCTTCCTGGCTATGAGAAGGTAGTACTGCTGGCTGTAGCTAGAGCCCTGCGAAATAGGAGGTCCGCGTATGTGTCTTTCGAGGATATTCAAAGTGAGTGTAGCTCCTTGTCTGAGGATCTTGGCTTCAGGTTGGAAAGAGTAGATCAGGTGGTTCAGGATCTGGGCTATAGGGGACTGGTTGATATCAAGAGTCTGGTTCAGATAGGTATCAGCGATGTTCCAGCAGAGGAACTCGCAAAGTATCTTGACAATCTCATAGACCGTGTTAGGAGTGGGATCAGTGAGCGCAAGAGATGACAATGTTCAGAGGATAGTTGAGGAGGGTCTGGGCAGTGCCAGTCGCCTTCGGATACTCAGTGTTCTCACTTCAGAGGGAGAACCGAGCCAGACAAAGTATGGGCTTGAAAAAAGGATCGGCCTCAAACCAATTGATGTGAGGAAGCACTTGAGAGTCCTCGTGGAGACGGGTTGGGTCAAGGAGCACGACTATGATCCTCCTGTCTATACACTTAATCTTGACAATCCAAAGGTCTTATCCTTGGTGGATTTTTTCAAGAAGATAGGCTACAGGTAGCCTCAGGCACCCCCCCTCCCCCCTAACAGTACGTGGTGGCATAAAAGCAAAAGCTGGGACTCTACCTATTGGGATTGAGAATGGGGTCGGAGACTACACTCTTAACCGACCTGAAGGGAGTGGGACCGACAACAGTCTCCCGTCTGAAGGAAGCGGGGTTCGTGACCGTGGAGTCGGTAGCGATGACTCCAAAGAAGGAGCTCATGGAGAAGACGGGGATAGGTGACGAGACTGCTACAGGGCTTCTCCAGAAGGTTAGAGAATCTGTGGGGCTAGGCTTCATGACTGCTTTAGAACTATATGATGAGAGGCAGAGGGCTCAGCGTATAACAACGGGGAATAAGAACTTAGACAAGCTCTTAGGCGGAGGGATAGAAACACAAGCGATAACCGAGTTCATAGGGGAGTATGGAGCAGGTAAAAGCCAGATCTGCATGCAGCTCTGTGTGACAGTGCAGCAACCCCTCGAACAGGGAGGGTTGGGCGGTGGAGTGCTCTTCCTTGATACCGAGGGCACCTTCTCACCCCAGAGAATCAGCGACATTGCTGTAGCAAGAAGCTTTGAACCTGAGAAGATTCTTGAGAAGATCATATATGCGCGGTGCTATAGCAGCGACCACCAGATGCTCCTTGTTGACAACGCCGCGAAGGTAATTGAGAGGGAGAAGATCAAGCTGATAGTAGTAGATAGCCTAATCAGCCATTTCAGAGGCGAGTACGTGGGGAGGGAAACACTGTCGGAGAGGCAGCAGAAACTCAATCAACATATCCATAAGCTACTTCGCCTCGCTGAACTTTACAACTGCGCTGTCGTAGTCACCAATCAGATCCAGTCTAATCCGCAGGCCTACTTCGGCGACCCGAATAGACCTGCAGGGGGCAATGTAGTAGCCCACGCTTCGACGCACAGGCTGTACATAAGGAAGGGAAAAGCGAATACACGTGTCATTCATGTGATTGACAGCCCATATCTTCCAGAGGATGAGACACGCTTCGCAATAACGGCGAATGGCGTCGAAGATGTTGAAGAGTAGAGCAGACATGATGCGGCATGGTCGACTTCATCAGCGCTCTCAGGCTACTGGAGGAGAAGGAGGCGAAGACCTACCTTTCCACAGGTTGTGCAGACCTAGATCGCCTAATTGGGAAGGGCGTAGAACCCGGGGTCTTCTACCTCTTCTACGGCGACCTTCAAAGTGGAATCGACCTCTTCCTTCACCAGCTTATGGCAAGTGCCTTGGGTGCGGAGGATTGGGCAGGTAAGGTCATTTATCTAAATTGTGGCAATTATAGGGAGGAGAAAACGCTTTTCGACATTCCGAGTTTGGTTCACTTCCTCAAGGCTCGCAGAATAGACTCAAAGGAGGCTCTAGAGCGGGTTCTCGTCTTCTGCGCCTTTTCCGAAGAACAGCAGGAGCAGGTGGTTGAGGAGGTCAGGCAGACGATAGAGGAGACAGAAGAGGTTAGGCTTCTTGTTATCCACAATATTGCCAAGCTCTTCACGACGGAGAATAAGCACATTGAGGAGAGTTATAAGAGGATTCCGAGGCTTCAGAGGGTTGTGCTCCGACTCTGGCAGACGTGTGCAAGGCGTGAGGTGGCGATGGTTGCTAGCTGCAAGCCCGTTGAGACTCAAAGAGGTAGGATGCCCAAACCTGAAGGTGGGAGATATCTTAGTCATGAGGCGAATGTTATTATTTACCTTGAGAAGGTGGGCGGGCTAGTTCCGACTCCACAGGCGTATCTCTTGAAGCATCCCGCTAAGCCTCATGGAAGAGTTGTGTTGAGGGTTGGAGGTGATAGTGGTATCGGTAGGATAACTGTTCCGTTTAATCAACGTTTTCAGCAGGAGTTGGAGGATCTGAAAGAGTTTCGTGACGCCCTGAAAGATCCAGAAAGGCAAGCTGCCTACGACCAGATAGTGAAGGTCTGCACAAGTGAACAGGGTGCTATGGCGAACAGTAAGATACCTGATGTCCTCGGGGCTATGCTTTTGGCGGTGGAGGTGGATAATCGAAGGTTCATCGAGTATCTGCTGAAGCGAATTGATTTCTTAGAAGAGTCTATTCGGAAACTGAAGTCCACATGAGCAGTTAGACTGAGAACTAGGAAGTAGCTGCGTGAGCAAGTTTGAGGGGTGTGGGCTGGGTCTTAGATGTTTATGTCGAAGGCTCTAACGCAGTCTTATGGGTGAAACTAGAGGATGGAAAGGCTATTCGCTTAACGGATAGATATCGTCCTGACTTTTACATCGAGCTTGGGGACTGTGTTAATCCTGAAGATGTGGCTCAGACTATTTCGCTTCATCCCTTGGTCCACAGGGTATCTATTGAGGAGAAGTACACCTCTATCCTCAGCAGAGAGAAGTCTAGGGTTATTCATGTCTTCGCCCGTGATATACCGAGCTTCAAGACTGTGAGGAGGGATGTTGAGAAGCTCCGTATCGTGAAGTCTTGGTTCAACATAGACCTGTACCACTTTCAGAGGTATCTCTTCTCAAAGACCTTTGCGCCGACTAACAAGGTCGAAGCAGAAGGGAATGATGAGTGGAAGCTGCTGGACATAGCTGTAATCAATGATTCAGACGAGATAAGACCTCCACCCTTCACCTCGTTGCTCTTCGAGGTGAGTGTAAGGAGCGAGAATCTGACTCCAAATGTGAAGCAAGATCCTGTGAGTAGAATAGCCCTGCAGGGAGACAGATTTGAAAGCCTAGAAGGTGCGGAAGCAGACATTCTCACAGGATTCGCCTCATGTGTTAGAGAGCTAGATCCCGACTTCCTCGTCGCCAATGACTGTGAGGAAAACCTGCACTACATCTTGGAAAGAGCACGCGTCTTGAATATCAGCCTTCAGCTTGGTCGTGAACTTGCTAAAGGCTACACGCCTAAGAACGAGCGTTCACCAGTTAAGGGCAGGGCTCTTGCAGACCTGGACGATTTCCTTGAGTATGGAGTTCCGGGGATCACTGAACTTTCCAGATTCACCTTGGCTCCGCCCACCTTCTCGGCGAAGTGGCCTGCTGGGAAGACTATTGACGCAAGGCAGAGCTTCGAGGCTTTGAGGAAGGATATTCTCGTTCCCAAGCTGCGTGGGTTTCCTAGGTTTAGTATGACTGCGAGGGAGATTCTTGAGAAGGATAAGGGTGGGTTGTTGTTCAGCCCTGTTGTGGGTCTGCATGAGAATGTGGCTGAGCTTGACTTTGAGAGCATGTTTCCGAACATCATCATCCGTCACAACATAAGTTATGAGACTGTGACACCTACAGATGTTGACCTTAGTCGCCGAGGTTTTCTTAGTGAAGTTGTTGGGACAGTTCTTGATCGCAGGCTTCGTTTCAAGCATCTGCGTAAGAGGTTTCCGAGGGAAAACGAGGAATACGGGTGGTGCGATCAGAGGCAGAAGGCTTTGAAGAGCGTCTTGGTCTGCATTTACGGTTTTTCTGGGTGTTTTGCTAATCGTTTTAACAATGTGGCTGCCTATAACATGATTAACGAGGACTCTCGGCGGATACTTGTTCAGGCTGTTAACCTTTGTTTGAATAGGGGTTTTGAGGTTCTCTATGGGAACGTGGACTCACTCTTTGTGAAGCGTCGAGATGCAACTCAGGAGGACTATGAGGACCTTGCCAAGTTAATTCAGGGGGAGACGGGCCTTCCCATATCCCTAGATAACCACTATAAGTTTGTTGTTTTTATGCGGCAGGAGACTCGGCCTGATGTGGAAGCGATGAACCATTTCTTCGGGAAGTTGACCAATGGGGAACTGAACTATAGAGGAATCGAGTTGAGGAGGAGGGATTGTCCAGCATTCTTAAAGGAGTTTCAGAAGCAGTTGATTGAGATTTTGTTTGATGCAAGAGATGCAAAAGAGGTCGTGGATCGTCAGGTGGCTAAGGCTAGGGCTTTTGTCCGTGACACTTATCTTCGGGTTGTGAGGGGGGAAGTTGATCCCTTTGAGTTGGTGATCTCTAAGCGTCTTCACAGGGATGTGAATACTTACAGGAGCCTGTTTCCTCATGTTGTTGCTGGGAGGCATTTGGCGAGGAGGGGAAAGAAGCTAGAGGAGTATGGTACTGTGGACTATGTCTTCATGAGTGCGAAGAATAGCAATCCTATGAGGCGTGTCCTCCCTGTGGCTATGATGGATAAGGGACAAATCCATTACGATCGGGTAAAGTATGGGAAACTCCTCTTAGATGTCGCAGATACGGTTCTCAAATCGTTCCCAACAAATCAGACGGCATCACTGACCCTTGATGCCTTCAAAGAAAGTCAGAATCTAAGTCGAGAAGCCTCCACAATTTCAGGTGCAGGGAAAAGGGTCCCTCCACATTCTCTACGCTAAGGAATGTCAATCTATCAACTGACCTTTTCGTTCATCTAATAGATTCGATGTCAGAATGTCTTCGTTGTTTGGTGTCTCTACAAAGACGGGTACGTTTCCGTCTTCTTGCTCTGCGAGACATGAAGAGCCATTCGATCGTCTTGTCGAGGAGATCCGCAGGCTCGTTGAAACAGGCTTCGAATACGTATGCGGCTTTCAAGGCATCAAAATCTTCAGGAAGCGGAAGTAAAAGGAACTTATCTTTCTGGCATAAAACTAGTCTTTCTGATGAGGAAGATGAGCTTGTCGCCCTCCTTTCTTACCTCTAGGATCTGGTGTCCAAGTTTACTGACTAGTCGTGGTATATCCTCTTCCGCACCTGGATCATCAGCAATAACCTCAAGAATAGCATCTTCCTCCATCTGATCCAGCTCCAACCGAGTCCTGAAGATAGGTTCCGGACAGTAGAGCCCAACACAGTCAAGGGTCCTGTTAGGTTTTCTCTCCTTCAGACTCGCCATCTGACCGCCAACCCTTACGCTTTATCTGAGTGCTGCGGAGTCATCATTTAAGGCTTTCTCGTA
>CAZQDW010000047.1:6320-9276 GCA_964592315.1 uncultured Candidatus Bathyarchaeia archaeon | reverse complement strand
TTGTATACCTCTGCGCCTTTTCATTCTCCCAGAAAGACTCCTCGTTCTCCAGAACCCAATCAGGATCGCTGACTAATCTCTCCAAGGTCTCCGTGTTAAAAACGATCTTCGATTCCTTGCAGCTACGCACTCTGAACCCTCCTGTCCCTCATAATCTCTTGATGGCTTTTTGGATCTACTTCAGACTAGAGGTTTTCATACCCCTCTTGATCACAATCATGTTGCTTTCAACTCACGATTTCTTGCGTTAAATGCAAGACTTCTGTATTTAAGGTTTGCGGTCTTGGACGATCAAGGCTTTAGGCGGATCAATTTCGCGATGAAGCGGAAGAAAAGCAGGCGATAAATCATAAGTACTGTAGTTTTGTCTGATTTTCAGCAACTCTCACCCCTTGCCAGCGAAGCAGATGAAAACCTTGCGCCAACAGCGGATTCGATCGATCGTTGAGGCGGGCTTTGAGTACATCTGCGACGTCAACGAGGCCAAGGTCTTCAGAAAACGAAAATGAGGTAAGAAACCCACCTATATTATAACCCTCAACTAGCATAAAAAGGCGGAGGGTTTATCCAAAAGTGCGGAGGGTTAGATTCACATCCTCGTTCACACCCTCGAATCGAATTACTTACTTCTTGTTAATGAGCTCAAAGAGAAGAAGAATTGTTGTACAAGTGCGAGTCCATGATTCTATCCGTCCAAATATCTATTCTAAAGCGCAAACCTTTCATCACTAAATGAATGTTCTGACTATGTCGACAAAGCTTACAATATCAAAACAATTCGTAAGGCTGAACCAGCTCGACTTAAGTTAAGAGTCTAGATAATTGTTTTATGATCTGTTCTCTAATCTCTTCATTAAACTCCGTTGTCATAAACATTCCCCTCCAAGAATGCAGGAATCTCTTATCCATGATTATTGGTAGTATGGATTTAGAAAGCTTCTCTCTAAAAACTTCAGGATATGGCATTACTTCATTAATCCTAGCTTTCAATCCTTCTGGAATTCCATTCTTCCATATTAAAGTTGCTAGATCTCTAGCATCACTTGCTCTTCCTGAAACAACCTTAAGAACAGAGAAATCTAGATAGCTTGGAACCCTCACCTCAACCTCTCTATCAGCTATACTAATCTTTGTCTTCCAAGAATCCAAAACAAATCTCTCATCAACCTTCACTATATCTTTTTCAGCTCTTCCAGTTACTTCCCCTTCCATGAAATCCAGAGAAACTCTTACCGACCTTCTCCCTACTCTTAAGAGCTTAATGCATCTCATGTAGCCTGAACCATTCTTCTTTTCAAAAATATCGATTGAAACTTCTTTAGAAAGCCATTTCTTTATCTCATCCAGATACCAACCATTCTCTTTTTTTAATGCGAAGTCACAATCCCTAGTTGACCTAACATATGGAATGAAAGCTCTCAGTCCATATCCTCCTATCAGAATAAGTCCAGGGTTTTCAAAACCATTCGATTGTAAAGATATAAATTCGATTAAACTAGCGATTTCTTGCTCTCTAGTCCTTACCATCTCAACATATCTAGCCAAGTTCAACCACCTTCTCTATAGCTTCCTCTATTTCTCGCTTGACATACACATCGTCTAATCTAGCCCTTGCAGCGTCAAACATCTCCTTACCAGTTAATTCGTTGATCAAGTGGCAACCATATTCTAACGCCTGTCTAACCCTGATGTTCGTTCCCCGAATCCTTTTCCAATAACTCTGTTTAGACAAATCCTCTAACTTTATCCTATTTCTGTTTGAGTACAATGCAGCAAAAGCGTCTATGAAGGCCCATCTACTCACGCACTCAATTATCGTTTCATCTATTTCCCCGACAAACAACTTTCCAATCTTCGTATAGTTTGTTGGTTTAGCCACATACTCTACTTGAACCCTCCAACCTCTCCTTCTTGCGAATTCCTCCAAAGCTTTACCATATGACCTGTCTGAAACTTTTAACGAATAGGCGTCTCTATGCACGAAGTCTTGATTCCACAATGAAGCAGCGGTTTGACATGAGATTATCTTAAAACCTTTATCTTTCTCAAAGAAGTCCCACGGATCTTTTATATCACTTGGAACCCAATACCAACCCCATCTAACCTTCTCTATCAATCCAATCCTAGCTGACTTGTTCAGGTACTCCTTGGCATTTGAATCTTCTATCTCTTCAACTTTAACCAGGCATCCAGTGTACTTCTCTTTCAACCGCTCGTAGAAGCGTTTCAAGTATTCCGCCATTCTTTTCACCTTTAATATTTATTTGGCAAAACCCATATTTATATGTTCACCTTTTAATCTTATATGGCAAAATCTAGCCACTCAATAGTTCGAATATTCGATAGATAAGACTATGATATTCTGGAAACTGCCCTTTCCGCACAGGAATGCGTTTTTCCAGACATTGTCTGAATATTGTTTATTTGAGCACGTCCATTCAATATTGGGTTCAAGGCGAGGCTGCTAAGGTTGAGACCCTCCCTCAAGACACTCGTGGAAAATCAAAGTGTCAGCTAGTCTTCTAGCTTCAGTTTTGCTCACGCCTTGCTTAACTAAGAACGACAGTGCAGCGTTGCGCAGTTTCTTGTTGCGCTGGGTGAAAACCGTTTGGATCAGTTCCGAAAAGGCTTTCTCATCCTTAACCTTGAATGGCGGAGGTCTGGGTTTCAGCCGCACAATGATCGAGTCCACGTCTGGAGGTGGATAAAAACTGGTTCGAGGAACCTCATCGAGCAGTTCTGCTTCTGCACGGTAATAGGTCGCAACTGTTAAGCGACTATAGTCTTTGCTGCCAACAGTAGCTGTGAGTCGTCTGGCAAATTCCTGCTGAAAGGTCAAAACCGCCAACTTGAAGGGTCTGTCTAACAGCCAAAAGAGTAAGGGAGACGAGATGGAATACGGTGGCGTAGAGACCATCTTGTCAAAGGATGGAGTGCCCACGGTTAAGATATCGCC
>CAZQDW010000047.1:0-6310 GCA_964592315.1 uncultured Candidatus Bathyarchaeia archaeon | reverse complement strand
TTCGGTTTATGTATAGCCCTTCGAGATCAAGCGGCTTACTTCATACGTGTTTTTTCGGCGATTAGACTAGATAATTATCTCTCCTGATTGTTTCCCTCCATCACCCTCAGGACTAAACGGCGAAACAGGGAAATAAGGGAATCCCAAGACATGCCCAACTATTCGATTCTACATGGAATTGCATGGAGGCGAATGACCTACGGATAAAAAGCGAAATGTTCTCCCCTATATGGACGAGAAAGTAGTTGAAAAGGCTAAGAAAATGGGACTGAACTTCAGCCAATTCTGTGAAAATTCTCTAAGAAAAGCAATAGATAAACTGTCTGCCCCTCAAGGGCAAAAGAACCCAGAAAATAGAGCCCAAGTGCGGAGGGTGGGATTCGAACCCACGAATCCCTGCGGAACAGCCGCCTCAGGGCTGCGCCTTTGACCTGGCTTGGCAACCTCCGCCCGTGTATTATGAATCACCACTTCGATATTTTTAACTTTATCCAGTGCCCCTCGGGTTCTCGGCTCATCCTTGTCTGAGAGCTAAAGTCCACTTATGTCATATATGCAAAAGAGGGAGATAGTAAAATCTCTTATAACTGTCTGTTCAATATAGTTGAGGTTGCTAAATTGAGTAGCTCAAATCTATCATTGGTATGTGCTGGAGACGCCTTCATCAGCAGGCGCCTATCCGTGTTTGCCGACAAAAGGCTCTCCTATATAATAAACGTAATAAGAGGTGCCGATGTTGCCTTCGTAAACCTTGAGACAACTATACACCGTTTCGAGGGCTACCCAATTGGGGAGGGGAAGAGCGATGCCTATGCTCAGGCTGAGCCTTACGTGGCTGATGAGCTGAAATGGGCTGGCTTCGACCTTGTCTCCCGAGCCAACAACCACTCCATGGACTACTCCGTAGAGGGCATGGCTGCAACCACAAGAAACCTCGAAAGAGTCGGGTTGATCCATGCGGGAGCCGGAATGAATCTAGAGGAAGCCAGAGAGGCTGCCTACCTCGAAACGCCAAAGGGAATCGTCTCGCTCGTGTCCGCTTCAACGTACAACCTTGGAGTAGCGAGCCACACACGAAGTAACCTAAGGGGCAGACCAGGCATCAACCCTCTCAGGCTTGAAACAGTCTACGATTTAGACCCAGAGTCCTTCAAAGCCCTGAGAGAAGTAGCCAACAAATTCGGCATTGGACTGCCAAGAGGCTCAGAAGAGGTAAAGGAGTTTACCTTCCCAACCCGAGAGGGAATGTTCAGGCTTGCGGAAGAAACGAAGCTGGTGCGCACCGTAAACGAGTTCGACTTCAAAGGGAACATAAAGGCTGTTGAAGACGCGAAGAAGCTGTCAGATTGGGTCATCTTCTCGCTTCACGACCATGCGTCTGCCTCGAAAGGATCCGAGGGCTTTAAGCCCAGAGAGTTCGCTCCTGAGCCTATCGAAGAGTTCGCCCACGCCTGTGTTGATGCGGGAGCGGATGCCTTCGTCGGTCATGGTCCTCATGTGCTGAGGGGTATAGAAGTCTACAAGGGGAAGCCTATATTCTACAGCCTCGGCAACTTCGTCTTCCAGAGCACCTTGATCACGAGACAGCCCTCAGACCTGTTTGAGCGTTGGGGACTCGGCAAAGAAGCCTCAACGGCGGACCTATACGAGAAGAGGGAGGCACCTTCCGCCCACTTCTTTGACGAGCCTGACTACTGGCAAAGCGTAATCGTAGAGGTGATCTACAAGGACAAGAAGCTAGAACAGTTGAAGCTCTACCCAATCACCTTGGATTATGACGCAACTAGACCCTTGAAAGAGCAGAGAACCAAGGCAGGTATACCTAGACTTGCTGACGAAGCCTTCGGAAAGAAAATAGTTGAACGCCTAAGCCGCTTATCCGCCCGTTACGGAACAGAAATCGAGTGCAAGGCAGGCATAGGCATAGTTCAACCATAACCCGTAACCTTTATGACGTCTTGCCGCAACTAGTTCTCAGGGATCAGAGATGGGTGTAGACATTTATCCACTTAACCTAGGCTTCACAGAGTGCTACATTATTAAGGGTGAAGAAGCCATCATGATCGATAGCAGCACATCCAGTAAGGAAAGCTTCCTGAAAGCCATCAAGAAGACTCCAGTAGCCCCTGAAGACATTCAACTAATCGTCATAACCCACGGGCACTTCGACCATATAGGCTCTGTCAATGTCCTAAAAGAGCTTACAGGCGCCAAGGTCGCCATGCACAGACTGGACAAGAACTGTCTTGAGAAACCTGAGCTGCGAATGCCCAAAGCAGTAGGCGCCTGGGGCATCGTACTCAAAACGTTGTTGTACCTCATCAAGTTCTTCATCAAACTCCCAACAACCAAAGTCGACCTAGTGATCGGAGATGAGGGACTCCCACTAACCGACTACGGGGTCCCTGGAAGGGTGATCTACACCCCTGGACATACCTCAGGGTCGCTTAGTATTCTGCTGTATTCAGGGGAAGCCTTTGTAGGTGACCTAGCGATGAACAAGTTCCCACTACGGCTCGGTCCTGGACTATCTATCTTTGCTGAAGACATCCAGAAAGCAAAAGAGAGCTGGAAGAGTCTATTGGATCAAGGCGCAAGAAGGGTCCATCCAGGACACGGAAAACCTTTCTCTGTTGAGGTTATCAAAAAGGCTCTAATGTGATTCCTGAACAGACAAAGATGTCAGATCGCGGAGCCTCTTCTTGTTTCACAAAGGGTTTCTACAGTCTTCGATGGTCTTCAACGTGAAATCGCTTATGAGTAGGTAGGTTGAACCATAAGTATGGGAGCAGAGTCCGTGTCTGCAGACTCGATCATCGACATGGCTAAGACAGCTTTATCCGACGAGGCTCTTTCATCAGCCATTTACCGGCGTCTAGCAAGAATCTACGGCGACGAGTCTGTGAGGTCAAAGATTGCTGAAATAGCTGAGATGGAGGGCAGGCACGCCGAGTTTTGGATGAATTTCCTCAGAAAGAGAAACTCCGAGTCCTCAACCAAGGCTGGCAGGCTAAATGTGGCTTTACATCTCACTACGATGAGGTTACTTGGACTAAGCCTCACGCTGATTCTGCTTGAGAAGGGTGAACGCAGTGCTGTTGAACTCTACTCGAAAATCCTTGAGAGCCCTGAATTAGCTGATTTCGAGAGGAGCGAACTAAAGAAGATTCTTGAGGATGAACTCATCCATGAACAAGAGTTTGCTGAGGAGGAGTCCAAGTTTGAAGGAGTCCTCACCTACATCAGAGACGCTATCCTCGGCATGAACGACGGACTCGTCGAGATACTATCCGTTACGACGGGGCTGTCTGGGGTATATGGCAGCCCCTTTTATGTGGCTCTAGGCGGACTGATAGTAGCCATCGCTGGAGCAACATCGATGGGCGTAGGGGTGTACGCAAGCGTCAGGGCGCAGAGACAAGTCCACGAAAGCATTCTCCAGAGAATAAGCAATGCATCGAGGTATGTAGCGCACCTGTTCAGGGAGAGGTTAATCAGCTACATGGTTAGGAAAGGCTACAGCAAAGAAACTTCCACAGCCATGGCGGAGGAGTCTTCTAAAGATCACAGGATGCTGTCTAGGGTCATAGCTGAGGAAGAGTACGGTCTCAGAGAAGAGGCTCTGGTGAGTCCGCGTAAGGCAGGGCTATACTCAGGCTTGTCCAACGCCTTCGGTGCGATTGTTCCGTTGATACCCTACTTCCTCGGCTTGTCTATTTCTATAGCCCTGATATTATCTCTGCTGCTTGCAGGTGTAGCCCTAGCTGTTGCAGCATTTATCATAGCTGTCTCAGCGAATCTTCCTGTAAAGAGGAAGGTGTCAGAGATGATGATTGTTGGTCTAGGCTCAGCAGGAGTCACATTCATAATCGGCAGAGCAGTATCAACACTCTTCGGCATAAACGTGTGAGGAATGGGAGCTCGCTTCGATACGATGCAGTTTCAATTCTTAAATATCTAAGAGAGGATATGATGATAGAATCAAAATGAATATGCTTCCTGAGACTTTGAAGAAACTAGTATTCGCTCACGGTCCTTCAGGGCTGGAGGACGAGGTTAGAGACATGATCGTGAAGGAGGTTACGGACCTGGCCGACGAGGTCACTGTAGATCGATTTGGCAACTTGATCGCTGTCCAACATGGCGCTCCAAAGGGACCTAGAGTCATGTTGGATGCCCACATGGACGAGATCGCCCTCGTTGTGAAGCATGTTGACGCCCGAGGAATGGTCTGGTTCGCTCGACAAGGCGGCATGGTGGAGAAGCTTCTGCCTGGGCAACACGTGACGATTCTCGCTAGAAAAGGACTAGTCCCTGGCGTCGTTGGATGCAAGAGTGGGCATCTCATGTCGGCTGAGGAGCGGACTAAAGTTACGCCTATTGAACAACTTTGGATCGATGTTGGCGCAAATACAGCTGAAGAAGTAGATGAGATGGGAATCAAGGTCGGAGACCTTGTTACTTATGAAAAGCATTTCCAGCCCCTGGGCAACGGCGACTACATCTGCTCGACAACTCTGGATGACCGCATAGGATGCCTCGTCCTCATTGAGACTCTTCGCCAGCTTAGGAGGAAGCCTCATGAGGCGAATGTGTATGCCGTCTTCTCTGTTCAAGAGGAAGTGGGATGTAAAGGGGCTCAGCTTGCTGCCTATCGGATCGAGCCTGACGTAGCGTTCATCATTGACACAGGCTTCGGCGAAGACCCAGCTACTACTGTGAAGGAGACGAGGCTCAAGATTGCGGAAGGACCAGTGATTCGTGCTTGGGAGCAGAGGTACACTGTGCCAAGGTGGCTCTTCGACTTCATGACCTCAACAGCAGAGAAAGCAGGTATTCCCTGCCAGACCGAGATAGTCATAAGCGGCGGGACAGATGCGTCAACCATACACTTGACAAGGAAAGGAGTCCCGACAGGCGAGGTCATCGTAGCCCGTAGATACTCCCACTCACCCATCGAACTTGCCTCCCTGAGAGACATCGAGAACGCTATAAAACTTCTGGCGACCCTCGTAGAACAACTTGATTCCTCTTTCATGGCAAAACTTGAAAGAAGAATCAAGTAGCTCCCTCTATCCAGGATTGCTGATTTCTTCCTCGATCAGCTTTTTGTCTACAGCAATTCTAACAGCGTTTTTGGTGTCTTTCAGTCCGAAGCCTGTTATTGGGAGGAGAACCCGTTCATCGTTGCTGATCTCTCCCTTATCAATGAGCTTTCTCAGAGCCGCTAGTGCTGTGGCAGAGGTTGGTTCACAGAATATGCCTTCTCTACCTGCCAGATGCAGATAGGAGTCGATGATCTCCTCGTCGCTGACTGACACGGCGCTTCCTTCTGTCTCGTATAGTTCTTTCAGGATTAGTCTCCCCCTCGGCGGGTCTGCGATTTTAAGTCCACCTGCGATGCTATCACCTTCTTTCACTGGCTTAACCTCCTCCTCTCTTTTCTCAAAGGCTCTGACTATTGGAGCGCATGCTTCCGGTTGAACGACGTGTAACATTGGGATTCGCTCGATCCATCCGATCTCCTTTGCTTCCACAAACCCCTTATACGAGCCTAGAAAAAGGCTTCCGCCGCCTGTGGGAAAGATTATGTGATCTGGTAATGATCCCTCGGTCTGTTCGATGATTTCCAGTGCAAACGTCTTGTTTCCCTCAAGGAAGTATGGACTAAGATTGTGTGATGCATAAAAGAACTTCCCTTCCCTCGCCTGCCTCATGATCTCCCTAAAGGTCTCTGTCCTTCCACCTGGGACTCTGACCATCTCTGCTCCGTAGATCACCGCTTGAATGATTTTCTCAGTCGGAGTCTTTTCAGGAACGAATATTCTACAATCGATTCCTGCTTTAGAACCATAGGCGGATATGGATGCTCCAGCATTTCCAGAGGAGTCGTCTGCAATGAACCTTACACCCATCTGTTTAATCCTTGAGACCAATACGGTAGATCCTCTATCCTTGAGAGAACCCGTGGGATTGACAAACTCAAGCTTGAAGAATAGTCCCTCTAGACCTAATTCTCTCCCAATCTTCCTCGACTCTATGACTGGGGTGAAGCCTTCACCCAAAGAAACCAAATCCTCTTCACCGAAAGGCGGTAAAAATTCTTTATACCTCCAAACAGACTTTACGCGACTCTTCAACGCCTCGGCTTCAAATCTACTAGAGAGGTTTTCTAAATCATATTCCAAGGTCAAAGGAGAACTACATACTTCACAAACCATCAAATTCGAGTCAACAGTAAAGGTCTCTCCACAAGAGTGACACTTCAAGTGTCTTAGACTAGTCTCCCCACTTTTCATCTACAACAACC
>CAZQDW010000046.1:4210-9295 GCA_964592315.1 uncultured Candidatus Bathyarchaeia archaeon | reverse complement strand
GCCGTTCTCATTCGGAACACTACTTGGAAGTGTGGCAAGATAGAGCGGCTTGTTGTCAAACACTTGCAGGATCGCCTCGTCAAATATGGCATGCCGCGGACGTCAATAAAGGATATGCTGCAACAGTTTAAGCTCCGAGGCAAACAGAGGAGCGAGTTCTTCGATGCTCTAAGAAGGCTAGAAAAGAGGCAAATAATCAGAATTGAGAAGATCTAGAAGAAAATCGGCCTGTGATCCGTGAAAGGGGCCCAGAAATGCACATCAAGGTTCGCTATTTGGGCTTGGTCAGGAGAAAGATCGGGGCGAGAGAAGAAGAATTTGAGATGGGGAAAGACTCTCTGCTATCAGACCTTTTAGACGAGGTAGCGAAGACCCATGGCCAAAACCTCAAGGGGATGCTCAATGCAGAAAGGGGAAATATCATAGACCCAACCTACATTGTAACGGTCAACGGCATCTTAGCCGATCGGCTCGACGGAATTAAAACAAAACTGAAGAACGGAGACGAAGTCGCCCTCATGACCCTCATAAGCGGTGGCTAAAGAGAAAAAATAGGGAAGTTTATCTGAGAAGTTTCTGTGCTTCTTCCTGTGGGATTGCCACCATCGTTTGGGTTTCGCAGAACTCTAGCCAGGGCAAGGCCATCTTCATGGCTTCTTTCTCATTGGGTGCTTCATAGATTATGACGAAGTCGTATTGGCCTAGGGTCCAGAATACGTTATGGATTTTCAAGCCAGGAGAAGGACTCTTCATACTTTTCTCGGTTGCTTCTCTGAAAGCCGCTGTTATCTTTCCCCTTAGCTTCGCAAGGGTAACAAGAAACATTTCCATCCCTCACTTTGAAATTGCACATTTGCCGATTTATGTCTTTCCCTAAGTAAAATAAAGGGTTAAGCGAACTCGTTTAACATAAAAGTTATAGTCTCGTTATTCTTAGTCTATGGAGTGGTGTAGGTTTGAACAATCGGATAAAAGCACTGAGGAGTTCCTTTGAATCTGAAAACCTAGATGGATACCTGATTTCAAACGGAACTGACATTCGATACTTCACCGGTTTCATGGGGGGTTCAAGACTACTGATCCCAAAAGAAGGCGCGGACACCCTTTATGTTCGTATGGTTAACTATGAGGCTGCCAAGGAATACGCAAAAGATGTCGAATTGGCACCTGTTAGCTCGGAAGAAGAAGAGGATAGAAAAATCACTGAACAGATCAAGCAGCTGAAGCTTGAGCGTTTGGGATTCGATTCGATGGACGCATCAGTATATTTGAGACTAAATGAAGTCCTGGAAGGCACTGAACTAAAGACTATGAGCAAACTCGTCTGGTCCCTCCGCAAAGTAAAGGACGAAGAGGAATTGAGATTTATGAAGAAAGCCGCAAACATGACGAGCCTAGGAATGAAAAGAGCCCAGGAAATTATCAAGCCCGGCTTGAGCGAGCGCGAATTGGCCTCCGAAATAGAATATGCCATGAGAAGAGAAGGGTCAGACGGTGTTGCATTCGACACAATCATTGCTTCAGGTGCTCGATCCGCCTTCCCCCATGGAGGATGCGATGACAGAAAGATCGCAGAAGGAGACATGGTCGTCATCGACATCGGGGCCAAGTATCGCGACTACTGCGCCGATCTGACAAGAACCCTTATTATCAGTCAACCTTCGCCAAAGCAAGCTGATCTCTACAACACCGTGCTGTCAGCCCAGGAATTAGCCTTGAAACAGATAAAAGCAGCTGTAGAGACCAGCAGAGTTGACGCGGCTGCGAGAGATTTCATTAGCCGAAAAGGATACGGCCAATACTTCGTGCATGGTTTGGGACATGGGGTCGGATTGGAAATCCATGAGCCGCCAACCTTAAACCCCAGAAGCGAGGAGATTCTGGAGGCCGGGAACGTCGTAACGGTTGAGCCTGGAATATACATCCCAGGTTTCGGAGGCGTACGGATGGAAGATACAGTCTTGGTGAGAAAGGACCGGGCCCAAAAATTGACAGAAGCGCCTTACACGATGCAAGCGACCTGATCTAGGTCTTGGAGAGAAAGATTCACAATCTCATTTTTCAGATAAACAACGCATACTTGCACTCAAAGGGCAGGAAGTTTACGCCTTGGAGATTCGTGTAGAGATCTTCGCTGTGGGAGACGAGCTATGCTATGGAAGAGTGTACGACACAAATTCCTTTTGGATCGCAGATCAAGCGACGCAGCTAGGAGCTAAGGTTCGGAGAATTATCTGCATGCCAGACAGCTTGGAGGATATCTGCGCCTCACTTAAGGAAGCCTTAGATCGTGATCCGAATTTTGTCATCCTCACCGGCGGATTGGGGCCTACATCTGACGATCTAACAATTGATGCTTTGTCAAAGGTTTTCAGCCTCGACGTAGTAATCAGCAAGGAAATACTCCAATCGATGGCTAAGAGGAGAGGCGTGTCCCCTTCCGAGCTGCCGCCCAACATCGTCAAAATGGCGCGTTCGGTTGAGGGAGCTGAATGCCTTCCGAATCCTGTCGGTTGGGCTCCCGTAACCCTTATTGAAAAAATTCATGCAACCATTGCTGCGCTTCCTGGTCCACCGACAGAGATGAAGGCCTGTTTCACCGAATACTTGGCGAAGAGAATAAGGGAAAAGACCGAGTATGAAAGTGCATCTAGACGCGTCTTCGTAAGTATGTACGAATCGCAAGTCTCCCCGATAATCGATGAGATCATGAACGACATGCATGGAACCTATCTGAAACCGTTGGTCAGCGAATATCAAAGAGATAAAGGACTACTGCCAGTAGAGCTCATCGCGTTCGCTGAGAATACGGAAGCTTGCCAGAAGAAGATGAAAATGATGATAGAAAGGCTCAAGGAATATGTTACAGAAAAGGGAGGAAAACTAAACACCGCTGAAGGCTGAGAATCCTCCGTCAACAGGCACGACTATGCCGTTCACAAATCTCGCTTCGTCTGAAAGCAGCCACACAACTGTCCCAACGAGATCCTCAGGGTTCCCAAACCTCCCAATTGGGCTGTGTTCGATTATCGTCCTACCCCTTGGTGTTAGATTCCCAGAGTCATCAACGAGTAGGAAACGGTTCTGGCGACCGATGAAGAATCCGGGAGCTAGGGCGTTGACACGGATCTCCCTAGAATAGTTACGTGCCATGTGGACCGCCAGCCACTGCGTAAAGTTTGCCACAGCCGCCTTCGCTGCTGAGTAGGCAACGATGTTCGTCAACGGCCTCAAAGCATTAATCGACGAAAAGTTCAGGATGACGCCTGACCGTTTCTCGGCAAGAACCTTGCCAAAGACTTGGCATGGAATTATCGTCCCAAACAGGTTGAGACGTACGACGGATTCCAGAGCCTCCTGTGGAATATCAAAGAATGGGAGGTTTGGCCCCGCCGTCGCCCTGGGAGAGTTTCCACCAGCTCCGTTTATGAGGATGTCAACGGTTCCGAACGTCTCCAGAACCCTTCTGCACGCTCCCTCAACGCTCGCTCGGTCGGTCACATCAGCCCCGATGGCTAGAGCCTTTCCGCCTTTTTCCTCGATCCTTGAAACGACTTCTTGAGCCGCTTTCTCGTCAATGTCCAAGATTGCAATCGAAGCGCCTCTTTGAGCAAGAGCTTCAGCGACGACTGAAAGGAGAACCCCACCAGCGCCCGTTATGACTGCCACCTTGCCTTCGAAACTTTTCCCAGAAGAACACATAGCTCGCTACCATCCTGCCAATAGTATGCTATCCATTAACCCCGGCAAGATCACTTTCTCCTTTATCTGGTTAAAAAGGCTTTCATAAGCCTACGTCGCAGAGACCGAACAGGCTCTCGGTCGAGATAAAGATTTATGGATATCCAAGTAACTGAAGGTTGAAGTGACCCAATTGCGGTCTGAGATCGACCCGAAAGAACCTTCGCTGAATCCGGGTTATCTTCCGACTATGACCTGGAAGCCGGCAGCAGCAGTTCAACAAGCCAGAAAAGTGCTAGGAGCTACCGTCATGAAATCGCTTGCACAATTCATCCTTGATGAGAAACTCCTGGACGCAGATGAGAAAGCCGTCGAGAGTCTCAAGACCTTTATCCTCAAGAGAACGGGCGAGTTTGAAGAAGCAGGCATCAAGCTGCATCTCGCATCTTTCCTTCTAGGGGCTGGTCAGATTCACGGGCTAGCAACCTTACAGGATGGGCAACGCGTCTTCTTGTCTTTCTTCCGTCTCGATCCTCCTCCTTTGAAGGGGATATACCACTTCAGATGGAAGCTCAAGAAGGCAGATTCGCTTCAAATCCAACTCAGCCCCGTCGATCTGGCGAATCTACGGGTTTTCCTTGAAAAGATCGGCTCCGAATTCGCCCCAGTCGCCCCTTGGGGGCCAGGAGTCGGTCTCGGGAACCGTATGGCAACCCTAGATTACGCAGCGGCCCATGAAGTTATCAAGCGATACAGCCTTTGCGCCGGAGTCATCCAGGGATCGGTATTCCGGGAAATGGCACCCGAGAGAATGTTCCGCCGGCGGAATCCACCCCTGATCGATTTGCCGGGAATAGGCCTCATTCCGTTGGGCCATACTGGAAACTCGATTCAGGGGCAGTTTGTCGCCGGCATCGCTTATCGAATCGAGCGGGGCATCACCTTGCCAATAGTAGCGGACGCCGACCACATCCCCATCAGAGGAACTTCGAAGCGCGACATGGAAGACACTTGGATGCTCATTAACGAGGCTCAGGATCGAACCCTGTTCACTTTGGATCCGCACTTCTGCCTTTATGGAGGCCATCCAATTCTTCAGGCCGATCCCAAGCGTATCGAGAGAATGTTCCGGAAGTTGCCTAGCGACAGGCAGAGTGAAATCCTGCAGCGATACGAAGACAAAGAGTTCTTAATAGAACATCTAGACGGAATTGGATCCTTCTCAATCAAGACGATGCACAAACAGGTTATCGATGCTGCTGTCCGCTTCGAAGAAGCCATAGCGGCCATTGCCAAGACTTGGGCGATGATTGAAACCGCTAGGGCTGGAAGACCCTACGGAGTAGAGGTCTCAATCGACGAGGCTCCAGGGATCACAGAACCCTACCACTTCTTCTATCTCGC
>CAZQDW010000046.1:0-4110 GCA_964592315.1 uncultured Candidatus Bathyarchaeia archaeon | reverse complement strand
GCAAAAGAGGCCGCGGAGGAAGTATTATCTCAGGAGACGGCTACAGCTCGAGAGCTTCGAAGGAATCTTGAAGAAGGGCTCCGGCGCCACGAGACAAAGGAAACCCTGGAACCTTTGTTAGCGGACGTTGATAGAACCATTCGCTCTTCTTCCTCAGATATGGAACGTGATCCAAACTCCCGCATAATACATGACTACGCCTTTATCTATGTGGGACAGCGCAACGCTGAAGGCGGCTTCCTCCACAGAGGCCGCTTCTTCGCCATATCAGAAGAGGCTTGGAAAGCCTACCAAGAGGAAGACAGAGCCTATCTTCAGGAGATGCTCGAAGCTCTCGGTTTGGCAAAGGCTAGTTGAAAGTAGATGAGAATACTGAGCGAGGTAGTCCTGCTCTGTTATTTAAGTGACTTTCTCAGGATAGTTTTCTGGTGTCTTCCATGAGATTTGAAGACAGAGTAGCACTCGTTACTGGAGCCGGTCGCGGAATCGGAAGAGCCATAGCCATTGCACTTGCCAGGGAAGGTGCCAATGTCGTTGTCAACGATTTGGACGCTCATTCGGCTGAAGAAACAGCGAATGAGATCAAAGCCATCGGTCGTGGGGCCCTGGCGATAAGAGCCGATGTCTCCAACAGTACTGAGGTCAGTAAAATGGTCGAGAGAACCATTGAGACCTTCAAAAGAATTGACATACTGGTGAATAATGCGGGGATTTTCTCGTCTGTCCCTCTAGACAACATGACAGAGGATGAGTGGAACAAAGTGATGAACGTAAACCTTAAGGGAGTCTTCATTTGCTCCCAAGCTGCAATGAGGTTCATGAAGAAGCAAAGATCTGGCAAAATAGTGAATCTTGGCTCTCTCGCCGCTAAGGTCGGCGGGATCTTTGCGGGGGCCGATTATGCGGCATCAAAGGCAGGTGTGATCTGTCTCACAAAATCCTTGGCCAAGCAACTAGCTCCTTATGGCATCAATGTCAACGCTGTTGCTCCCGGCGTGATTGCAACCGAGATGACGAAAAACTGGCCAAACGACGTAAAGGAAAATTTCTTGAGACAGATCCCCTTAGGCCGGTTTGGGACGCCTGAGGAAGTTGCAGAAGCCGTATTATTCCTCGTTTCGGACAGTGCTAACTATATCACTGGGACAACAATAGACGTAAACGGCGGAATTCGAATGGATTAACCCAGCGAGATGCAGAAGCAGGTCTGTTGGACAGTAACTAGGTCAACCTATTCAGATGCATAGTCGAGATGTGATGCTTCACAAGTTCACCCATCTTGATACGATACTCACAAAACTGGCCTAACGTGTTCTTTACAGGCGGATATTCCAGAACCTTTTCCTCATCCTCCAATGAGAACGGGGAACGAGGTTTCACGTCATCATTGCCCTCCTCTGGAATGTAGCAAGCCTGCCGGAACAATTCACTATTAAGAAGCCCCTCCAGAATGAATTGGTCTGGGGGCTTCTTTATCGCTTGGGGATCGATCTCCTTTTCTTCAGAGTCGAAGGCTCGCCTAATATTTGGGAAAACCGTAATTATGGGGACCCCAATAAGCTCTGTGATGTCGGGGAAGGAACCTTCGTAGTTCCTTAAGGAAGCTACTATTATCCTCATTCTCCTCGAATCGTATCCTCGTCCGCCTCTATCTATAGGAGCATAGAGTTTCGGGTATAGTCTCTTGGCGACAGCTACCCCAGCCCAGCGACCAGCCTGAGCCAGATTTCCTCCGAGTTTCTTTAGTTCGCTGATTATTGGATCGGCAAGACGGCCATTCATGACCACAAGGTAAGAGACGATAGAGTTGCCCTTACTGATGACATCAGCGAAGGGAAGCGACTGGAAAAGGCCGAAGGACACCGTAATTGTAACCCCAATTCCCTTGCTTGTCAGCTCTTTCGCAGCTTTAAGCCCAGCCTTTGTAGCTGGGAGTTTGAACACGATATTAGGTACTCCACCAAACCTTTCAGTAAGCTTCGAATATACGTAAAGTGCCTCTTTTATCATAGCGTCTGCATCTGAGTGTCTGAGCGGGTTGACTTGGAGACAGACAAGTCCTTTCTCGCCATCGTTGAGCAAGAAGACTCCTCTAAGGAGTTTGGCATTTTCGAATACGACCTCCATCGTCACATCTGTATTTATCTCCTCAACGACCTTCTCGAACTGTTCTTTGGAACCTCCATCTATCAATCTGCTCAGGTCTTCTACCGAATATTGGGATCTTACTATCTCATCGACTCGGCTGGACCAGAGTTCTGGATTTAACTCCCACGTGATCTCCACCAGCTGAGGATTTGTTGTAACGAACGAAGCCCCTAACCACATAGCGTATTCTAGGTTAGTCGTGTGGTCATTCCCAATCTCGGTTTCCGTCTGCCCGAACACCCTCAATTCGCCTATCCGCCTCAGGTTGCTCCTCTCGAAGCAGTCTTCCATGTTGTTTATGTACTCGGTGACGGAGTCGCCCACAAGCTTGGCCGCGAGATCTTCGGCTTCACGTTCATCATTGATGCCCTCCACCTTGAATCTGCCCATGTTTTCGGTTGTCCATTCTTTCAGAAGAGCTTCAGCTAGAGCTTGGTCCTGAGTGCTCCAATAGTGCAGTATCTCTTTGTTTCTTCTAACACGCGTATCGATAACAGCATCGGCAAGGACTCTTCCTCGATGCAATTCCTTGTTTTTCAGATTCCAATGCGGCAAGAAGGATACTAGATCTAATGTCAACTTTGTCAAGAAAACGAAGAAATGTCTCCTTGTTTCTTCGCGCAGTTTGTCAAAATCTTGTTTCATAAGGCCGACCAAAGCGTCAATCTTTTCCGAAAATAGCGTTGGGTCGGTGTGAAAAATCAGATTGTGTCTGGCCTCCGTGATCTTGCCCTGTTTTACGAAATCTAATACGTCCCTTGCCGTTAATGCTTCATTCCTGAGCCTTTCCTCTCTTAGTTTGTGCCTCTTGTCTTCGGTCGCGCTGATGCCGTCCACATTTTCGCCTCGGATTCGTTTCTATGAATGTTGGCTTTCCAAGCCTCTATAAATCTTTTTTTGCTTTTTTCTTCAATGGCTGGGAAAGCAACCTTTAAATAACTTCTGTGGAAGCTTTCTCTCAGTGTTCAAATGAAGTTACTGGCTATTGTATTCAGTTTTCTTGTTCTATTCCTGTGCTTATTTTCCCAGGTTTTGGGGGTGATCACGCCCGCTGGACTTTCCGAGGAGGAAGACGATGAGTATAGGAGGCTCTATGAAGAACTGTTGCCCGGAGTTGAGCAGTTGCTCAATGAGACGTTCCAATCCCCTCAAGCCAGAGCGTTACAAGATATTGCGCTAAGAAAGTACAAAGATGCAAAAGCTCTTGCTGAGAAGGAAGATTGGAGGAAATCTTGCGATCTAATCAAGGCCTCATACGACTTCCTAAGCGAAGCGGTTCGAGTTGAAGAGAGCTACCTCCAAGAACTCACGATCGCCTTGATGGTGGTTCTGCCCATCCTTGTTCTCTTTCACGTAGCGTACTTGATCTACCGACGTCATCGCCGCCTATCTAGACGTTAACTTAGACTAGTATTGTAAGCGTTTCTTCTCCGATAAATAGAGATTCAGCTCCTATTTCATGAGAGCCTGCGTAGACTTGGATCCTTAGAAGGTATTCTCCCGGTTCGGCATTCTCAAAGAAGTACACCATAATATCACCTGACTCAATCACCAGGTCAGGGCTTGTCTGCTGGACATGGTACGGCAATCCCAGTCCCTGAAGATCAAGGGCCAGCCGTACAACGTAGCCGCTTTCATTAAGTGCGCCCTGCTTAGACTGGAACGGGTGGAATTTCTTTTCTATCGGTACAATGTCATTCAGGACTTCGCAGGTGACATTTTTGATCGCTACTTGAGTATGAGCGTCGGGTCCGATCGTTACGGAGATTCTGACTGTAAAGCTTTGGTCCGGAGAAAAGTAGAACAAGATTACTGAGGAGGGCAATAGTAAGACTCCTATCGCGGCTAGGATCTTCATCCTCATAGGTCATCCCTTTCCGAGAAACTTTTGGCCGCTCCCTCAAGGAAGTGATGGGAAAGAACTATCGCATAGTCGAGCGCGAAGCCCGAAACGAGGACAAG
>CAZQDW010000045.1:0-9430 GCA_964592315.1 uncultured Candidatus Bathyarchaeia archaeon | reverse complement strand
CAAGTGCGGACTCCCCGAACTTGTCCTGAACCCCTATGCGCTCGATCGGAACAGGAATGTTCTCTCCTACCACTTCGCTGACCGCGCCTCCGACACCGCCAATTACACTATGCTCCTCAACAGTAAGGACGGCACCGGTCTTTTTGGCCATTTTCACAATTGACTCGAGATCGATCGGCTTGATCGTGTGAACGTCAAGAACCTCTACGCTTATGCCTTCTTTTGCGATCCCATCGGCAGCCTTTGCAGCCAGTCCTACTGGATACCCTGAGGCTACAATGCCGACATCGGAGCCTTCCCTTACTTTCAACGCTTTTCCGATCTCAAACTGGCACTCGTTCTCAGATTTCCAAACGAGAGGAATCGGCATACGATTAAGCCTAAGGTATGTCGGGCCGACGGACTTATATAGGGCACGAGCAGCTCTGCGGGCTTCTGTGGCATCGCAAGGCACCACCACAACCATGTTTGGCAGGGCACGCATCAGCGCAATATCCTCTACGGATTGATGTGTGGCACCATCATGGGAGTCAGATAGTCCGGCGCTCGTACCGACAATCTTGACGTTAAGGTTCTGGTAACAGACTGAGACTCTGATCTGGTCGTACACTCTTCCCGTGGCAAAGACTGCGAATGTGTGTACGAATGGAATCAGCCCTACGGTTGATAATCCGGCTGCAACGCCGATCATATTTGCTTCGGCTATTCCTGCCTCGAAGAACCTCGTTGGAAACTTTCTGGCAAAAATATTCGTTTTGTTCGAGTGGGAGAGGTCGGCATCAAGGACAACTACTCGTGGGTCTTCTCCGATTTCAGCGAGTGTCTCTCCGTATGCTGTCTGCATATCTTCTAGTTTCTCGATCTAGTCCACCTTCCTTTTGTCTTGAAGATCCTTCAATGCCTTCTCATACTGTTCCTGAGTCAAAGCGCAATGGTGGAAACTTGAAATATTCTCTGCAAAAGAGATTCCACAACCTTTCACGGTTTGGCAAACTATCATCGTTGGCCGACGCTTGATATCAACCGCTCTGTCCAATGCACCCAGAATCTCGCCCATACTATGCCCATCAATTTCGATGACCTCCCAACCGAAAGCGCGCCACTTTGGTGCTAAAGAGTCTATGATAGTCTGACCTGAAGCCATCAGTTTGTTCTGGTCGGTGAAAGCGGTCAGGTTATCCAGCTTATAATGTGTTGCAAAGATGGCCGCTTCCCAGATCATTCCCTCGTTGCTCTCGCCATCGCCAACAACAGCATAGACTCGAAAGTTTTTCCGCATAATCTTGGCGCCTAGTGCTACACCACATGCGATCGAAAGCCCTTGACCGAGCGAACCAGTTGACGCCTCGATGCCTGGCACCTTTATCCTATCAGGGTGACCCTGCAAAATATGTCCCAGCTTCTTCACATTCCTGAGCTCCTCACGCGGAAAATACCCAAGTTCGGCAAGGGCGACATACTGAGCCAAAACGCTGTGTCCCTTACTCAGAACAAAGCGGTCTCTATCCTCCCAAAAAGGGTTCTGAGGATCATGCCTCATTTGATGAAAATACAAAGCCGCAACGATATCTACGATGGACATCGAGCCACCTAAGTGTCCCCTTTTGCCGCCAGCCATAATCTCAAGAATACCCTTCCTGATGACGAGCGCCTTTTCCTCTAACGCATCTATGACTGATTGAGAATGCATAAGTTGATAATCCATCGGGAAATATATATAATTTTGTGACTAATAGCCTGCTAGAGCCATAACTTGTCACACCTAAACTCTTAATGGTTCCAATTCCTCATCTTTTATCGCTTCTATCTCCAAGATCTGCTCTTCTTTATCTTTGAATGCCACTCTTGCAGGAGCATCTTTGGGCGCGTCTGAATACCGAGCTGTGATCGCCGCGGCCTTCTTCAAGACATTCTGACTGTCTTTTCCCGTTATGAGAGTTAATGGACCCTCGTGGTCAACTGTTTTCAGGTACGGTATGCCGGATTTCTCAGCGATCATAAGAAGTCTATTATTCTCTTGCTCATTTCTTCCCACGATGACCTTTACACCGTCAATTCTGAAGTGACGGCCACACTTTAACAGCGCAACATCCTTCAACGTAAGTGTATCCTCATGTTTCAAGTGTTCCCTTAACCTATCAGCAAATCTGGGATCGGTCAGCAGGCACCCCCCAGACGGATTCGGATATTCGGCGATGCCGAGTTTCCTAGCGAGCTCCATCTGCGGGGCTCTCCTTCGCCCCCTAACGCCCAAAAGCATGTCACGCCTGACTAGTCTTCTCCTCTCAGGTTCGCTTTCAGACAGAAGCATCGCCGACAAAGGTCTGAGGACTTTTCCCTCGACACCTGCTTCTCTCTCGATCTTCAGCATAGATTCCTTCCTCTGCGAGAACGGTCTCTCACCCAGAACTTCGCCAGTAACGAGGAAATCTGCGCCGATTCTCTCTGCTAATCCCTTGGCCTTCTTGAACATGAGTATCCGACAGTCAAGGCAAGGGTTCATCTGACTTCCATAACCGTAGGTGGGGCTAGCCACCATATCGAGAAATTCTTGCCCTAAGAAGACTCTGTGGATCTTGATACCTAGCTTTGCGCCGAAATGGCTGACAGAACACCTGTCACAGAGACAGAAAGGAGTCACGAAGTTAACGGCCTCAACCTCGATACCTTGATCCAAGACCATTTTGACGGCTAGAAGGCTGTCTAAGCCGCCAGAGAGAAGAGCTAATGCCTTAGGTCTTTTATCCGTTCGATCCTGGTCAACTAAGGCGCATCCCTGTTCCTCGTTTGACACTTCGTTCTCTCCATCTATCTTTCACGAACACGCATTTGTATTGTTTAAGATGATCCTTTCGATTTATGCCTTGTTATTCTTTCTCACGAGACGTTTATAAGTTATGACATTGCCAAAAGGACAATCCGTTATGACTACTTACCAGAACGTGTTGCTCTCTAACTACCTTCAGCTGCATAGCTTGTGACCTCTAAGAAACATGCATTATGCTCTGTGCGTAAGTCTTGGCATTGCTCCAGACCATAAACTCATCGGTTTTGGTTCATTTTGCCCTTTGTGTTTTTGACTCCCAACTTGTTGAACAACTCAGATTTGGACTGAAATCGGAAAGGTTATTAGCAAAGTTTCCCCGATCTAAAATAGTTGGAACTTAGTCTTCAGGATATTTGAATCAATAGAAAAGAAAGAATTGAGCAACATGTCTGCCTTCAAATATAAACAAGTGATCGTCGTAAGAGCAGACTTGAACATGAGTCCTGGAAAAACGGCTGCTCAGGCAAGCCATGCAGCTGTGTCAGCGGCGGAGAAGACTAGAAACGAGCACCCTGAGTGGTGGCGTTCGTGGGTGGAGGAGGGGCAACGCAAGATCATCGTGAAAGTGGATTCGGAAGAGGCTCTTTTAAACATTGAAAGAGAAGCGAAGTCTGCGGGGTTGCCTTCTGAACTGATCCATGATATGGGCCTGACGGAGCTCCAACCAGGGACAACAACCGTCCTGGGAATAGGTCCAGCGCCTTCAGACCTTTTGGATAAAGTCACTCGGAAGCTCCCGCTACTCTAGGCGAAGAGATTGAACGTCCCGAAACTTGAAGAAGATCTAGGGATAGAGGTCTACGCATCGAGATCTCCCGGAATAGGTGGGAAGATCCGTTCTGTCCCAGAAGACTTCAGAGTCGAAGAAATTCTAATCGACGGCTCAAAAGCTACATTTCAACCTGACGTTGCTAACGTCTCCGGATGGGGACGGTATCTCCTCTGCGTCTTGACCAAAAGAAACTGGGATACCTTGATCGCCCTAAGAAAGGTTGCAGAGTATTTGGGCATAAACCTCGATCGCCTACAGATAGCTGGCATCAAAGACGCGAAGGCCTCGACTGCTCAGCACATAACCATAAGCGGCATTGCTCCCGAGAAGATTCTTGAAATCGGAATTAGGGACATAACCGTTAAGCCCTTGCGCTTTGTCGACCAAGAGCTCTCGTCTCATCTTCTATTTGGCAATAATTTCCACATAGCAATCAGAGACTTGGAGGACGACAAAACCATCGTCGAACAGCGAATTGAGAAGATAAGAGGCGAGTTGCAGACCATTGGAGGCTTACCAAACTATTTCGGGTATCAACGTTTCGGTTCAAAAAGGCCAATAACGCATTTGGTTGGCTACCATATCATCAGAAGGAACTTTGAAGATGCCGCGCTGGCGTTTCTCCTGAAAACAAGTCAGTTCGAGAATCCAGATTCAAGGGAAGCACGTCGACGCCTAAACGAGACACGAGACTTCAAAGCCGCGCTCAGCTATTTCCCGGAGCGACTGGTGTACGAGAAGTTGATGTTGAAGCATCTGGCGAAGTACCCCAGGGATTTCCTGGGAGCCTTGAACAGGTTACCTTTGAGACTTCGCAAACTATTCGTCCAGTCCTATCAGTCCTTCCTCTTCAACAGGTTCCTAAGCGGACGGATCAAGCAGGGCGTCCCCCTGAATGAGCCACATGTCGGAGATTACGTAGCAGATCTTGATGTATCTGGTCTCCCAACTGAAAGCTATGATAGAGTGACTGATGATAACCTTTCAATGCTGAAAAGAAAGGTGGAAGAGGGAAAAGCTGGCATAGCGGTTCCGCTCATAGGTTTCAAGCAACCTCTTTCGCAAGGCACTCAAGGAAGGAGCGAGGAAACCGTTCTGGAGAAAGAAGGCATCGGCCCAAGCGATTTCGACATCCCCGAGATGCCTAGCGTCAGCTCCTCTGGAGGCTTGCGACTGATATCGACGCCAGTGATTGATCTGTATTCAGAAGAGGCATGTGAGGATCCGTTAAACCCAAGCAAACTGATGGTGGGGCTCACCTTCACTCTGCATAGAGGTTCCTACGCGACGATCCTTTTGCGTGAATTCATGAAGCCGCAGTCGGACTTCGAAGTCATCTCTTCAGGTTTCTAGTCGCTATAAGTAGTCAATATGATCCAGGGCTTTGAAAAGCATTAGTTCTACAGAAGGTTATTTCATGAATGTGAGCTTCTCGAAAGGATGTCGGACCTTGCGAACGCCAGTTTCTACTTCAAGGGGTGAGTCTGAAACGGTCCCTTGGGAAGAGTATAACCTCCCTTATGTTCTTTCTCCCCGTCAGCATCATGACCAGCCTCTCCAAACCTATGGCCCAACCTGCGTGCGGCGGCATACCGTAGTCAAATGCCTGCAAGTGATAGCTGAAGGACTCCGGAGATAATCCTTGTTCCTTGAGCCTTTTGACCAGCAGGTTCTTATCGTGAACGCGGGTCCCTCCGGAGGCGATCTCAATCCATCGCCACATTAAATCGAATCCTTCGCTGATTTCCGGTCTGTCATCCCTGGGCTTGATGTAGAAGGGCTTCAAGCTTGTCGGCCAATCCACTATGAAGTAGAAGTGTGGGTGGATCTCCCCTAAAGTTCTATATGCCAGAGTTGGTATGTCTTCGCCCCAAGATACTTTTGTGCCTTTCTCGGCTAGCTCCCTAAGAACCTCATCGTAGCCGAAGCGTTTGAAAGGAATCCTAGGCACATCTATGTGATATCTTAAGATCTTCAGTTCTTTCTGACACCTATCCTTCACGGTTCTGCAGACGTACTCCATCAATTCCTCAGCTACTTTCATGACATCTTCGGCAGTTGCAAAAGCCTCTTCAATGTCAACCGAAACGAACTCGGTTACGTGACGGCGAGTATGAGACTTTTCAGCCCTAAATGCAGGGCCGATTTCAAAGACCTTCTCAAAGTCTATAACCAGCTGCTCCTTATACAGTTGCGGACTCTGTGCAAGGAAGGCTTCCCTCTCGAAGTAGGCAACTGGGAAGAGTTCTGCCCCTCCCTCAGTGGCCGATGCGATTATCTTCGGAGTATTGACTTCTATGAAACCTTTTTCCGACAGAAAGTCACGTGTAGCTTCCAAGGTCGTGTGCCGGATCTTGAAAGTTGCCTGATTCTCATCTCGGCGAAGATCGATTACTCTGGCATCCAGGCGGACATCGATGTCTGCCGGCGTCTTCCCGGTTATATCGATCGGAAGCGGCTGGTTGGCAACGCCTAGAATTCGAATCTCATTGGGTATGATTTCGGCTCCACCGGGAGCCTTACCCATTTCCTTGATTATACCCCTGACGCCTATGCAGTCCTGCCTCTGCAAGGTGTTAACCTTAGTTAGGACTTCTCTGCTGGCCTCGCTTTGGGGAATTGTTATCTGAACCGTTCCTCCCTTATCTTGAAGTACGATGAATCTTATGCCGCCCAAGTCTCTTAAGTCGCGGACCCATCCCACGACGATAACTTCTTTTCCGTTTAGTTTGGGGCTTATATCGTTTGAGTAATGTGTTCTACGCCAGAATTCCAGCTTATCGATCTCCATTACACGTAAACCGCCGCTAATCAGCAAACTCTATCCTAAGGGTTATGCCGTGGATCTTCTTTGCGATCTCCTTTATCGCCCTTGAATTTACCTGAGGCTTCTTCCTGCCCTTCTTCAGGATCATTCTCGTCTCGGTTGTTCCGTCAGGCAACCAGATCTTGTTTACGGTTATGATGTCTAATGGCGCGAAGAGGTCCTCCAAGAATTTTCTTTCATCCGAATTGTATTCCAATATACGGATCTTTTTCCCGGTCTTTTGACTCAGAATTTTTGCTATCTTCCCACCGTAGCTAAGCATGCGGGCGACGTCGCCACGCCCGACAAGCACGGCTAGAACATTATCTGCCTCAACTGCCTTATGAAAATAAACATTCTGAAGAGGAGGGTATTCTTCTTCGAGCGATAGGAGTAGGCGGGCGATCTTTAAGTCCGTCTCACTTACCTGGCCCTTCCTAATCTTCTCGCGGCATTGCGAACACAGTATTCCGCTCTTTAGGCAGAATCGACATAGCTCGGCTTTCACTTGGTATGGTATCCTCCGAAAATAGAGGAGGCGCGGAGCTTAAGATGTTTTTCATGGCTATCGCGTCAACGTTATCTCGATTGTGCTGACGTTCGTTGATCCCCCGCCCTCTTCAGCGCGCTGCAGCTGTTCGGTTCCGATGTCTATGTTTCCAACCTTGATATCCGGTAGGAATTTTCTTCTGACAATCTCAACGACATCTACAGCTCGGTTTATTGCTTTTCCTCTTGCCTTTACGTTTACTTCCTCAGCTCCGCCGTGGAAGAGGGTTATGCAGGCTAGGACATAGTTCATGACAGGCTTTCGCCCAATCAGTACAGAGTTGCTTTCTGACATTTCACCGCCTCACTCCTTAATGATTCCTCTTTATTAGGCTCTTATGCATCTACTTCATTCATAAATACATTACGGTCACATCCAAGATATTAGGTCGTCTAGAAAAAAAAGGTTTGAATGCTGGTTTGTCGCCCTCTTTCTCTTTTGCGGTGGTTTTACCGAGTCGCTGGCGGTTCTGTGACGTTAGGTTGTCGGATCTGCCGATGGCAAGACTTACCTAATTTTCCGAAACGAAGGCAAAAAATATATTTGCCAGGTTTTCGTCTCATAGGTGACATAGGGTGTTGCTTAACATGCCGATTGTAGACATTGTCAAGAAGAGCATAGCCCAAAACCGAAGGTTGTACATGAAGATATGCCGAGAGTGCGGGGTTCGAAACTCCGCCTCAGCTAAGAAGTGTAGAAAATGCAGAAGCAAGAACCTGAGATGGAAAAGACGAGAGAAAAGCAGGTAGCCCCCTAACAACTGTGTTCGCGTTGGAACCCGGATGAGAAGATCTGACTTTTCCCGGATTGATGAAGAAGAGGAACTCCCTCCCCGGGATCTGATCGGCGTACGGTTATCCCTAGACTAGAGGTTTTTCAAGCGCAAGCAGACTCTCATATTACGGCTTCATTTGAGTGCAGAGAATGCTTGATGGTCTCTTCGGAATCCCTTGCCAGAAATCTTGAGAAAGACTTAAGTTAACTCTTGACGCAAGTAACAGCGAAACTGAAAGGGTTTGCTGGAATCTCTGAGAATGATGTTGATACCACTCGTCTGGAGGCAAATCACTGAAGAAGGACTAACAGCACAGCAACCAGAGCTGAGAGCTGTTCTAAAAGGTGTGAAGTCTACATCTGAATTCTCGGTTTGTCCTTGCGTCTATTTGCACCCTATACGTTGAGTGCGGGGAATTCCCATGAGAATCGTTCACATTAATGACTGTGCATTTGTGGGGGCATCATTAGTCAAGCATCTTAGAGACAAGGGACATGATGTCAAGCATATCACTCGGTCGAGAAGTTTCTTCAGCAAGACCTTTGGGATCGCTTTAAGAATTCTCAGAACACGCAACGCAGATATCTACCATGTTCACTATGCCCTTCAAGATGCGTACGTTACACGCATACTTAAGCGTCTGGATGTCCTTCACTGCCATGGCTCAGATGTCAGATGGAGAATCGACGGCGCGTGGGGTTGGATCGTAAAGTCGAATTTGAGGCACGCTAAGAAGGTCCTCGTTTCTACTCCGGACCTCCTAGATAGGGCGTTGGAGTACAACAGTACTGCGGAGTACCTTCCAAATCCTGTGGACGCCGAGTTCTTCAAACCTAGTGCTTTCCATCATGAATGCTGCCATAAACCTAGAGCTCTGTACTTCGTCCTGAGTTACGAGCAGTTGCCCTCCGAGCTTGAGTCGGCGCTCGCAGGTGCAGGGTTCGTCTTGGATAAGGTCGCAGGAAGACCGTTTAGATTCGAAGAGATGCCAAATGTCCTCTCGCAGTATGATCTCTTCATCGGGTGCTTTACAATCGATGCGTTCACCAAGACCTGCTTAGAGGCAATGAGCTGCGGGCTGTCAGCGATAACATACAAGGACAAGGGAAACTTCCAAGAGAGAGTGAACGATCTTATCGATGCCGAGACGAGGTTGAAAGAGGGCAAGAAGAACCGAGAGTACATCCTCAAATACCACGAGGCAAGCAAGATTACTGAAAGGCTCCTCAAGATATACGAGGATTTGCTATGAAGCTCGATGTGGTGATGGCAACCATGAATTCCGCCTCGCGCGTAAACGAGAGGTTCTTTAGACACGTTCTTTCTGCCATTTTCAGAGAGATACCTGTCAATAGGCTGATAGTTGTCGACGACGACTCCAGAGACAGCACCCTGAAGATACTTAAAGAGTTTGAAGACGTCAAGATAGTGAATGGCCTAGGAAGTCTAGGCAAGGCTAGGGAGATCGGAATCAGGAACGTCGAGACTCCATGGTTCTATTTCATCGATGACGATAACGTCATCCCACGCAAATTCCATGAGAAGATGCTGAAGCATGTTAATGATAAAGTTGGAATGGTTCATGCTGTCCCTTTCAACCCATCTCAAACTTGGTATGCCAAACATGAAATGATATTGTCAAGGATGTATTCGTATTTTAGAAGGGTTGAAGGCGCGACTAGAAGGGGATATACCGGTGC